>NZ_JBHWJT010000003.1:0-34913 GCF_042731325.1 Streptomyces sp. NPDC059866
GGGTGGTCCCGGCTTCGGGACCACCCCGCCCACCCACATCCGTGAGAGGCCCTGCTCTCAGGCGGCGCTCTTCACGGCCTGCTCGCGCACCGTCCGCCGACGCATGGCACGGCGCTCCCCTTCCGTGGTTCCTCCCCAGATCCCCTCGACCGGGCCCATCTCGACGGCCCAGGCCAGACACTGCCGCGTGACGGGGCAATGGCGGCAGACGGATTTGGCCTCGTCCACCTGCAGCGTCGCCGGACCGCTGTTGATACTGCCGACGGGGAAGAAGAGGTCAGGATCCTCGCTCAGGCAGAGTCCCCTTACGCGCCAATCCATGGAATGCCTCCTGTGTGCGGAACGGATACCGGTTCGGGGGGAGGTCGCTCTTCGTGTGGGGGAGCTCGCGAAAAGCGCGTGCCGCGCATTACCCCTTTCCACTTGAAAGACCGAACTGTCAGCGCGGGTGTGACATCCGGCCGATGACGGCGCCCGCCGTCGCAAGGCCCGCTCCGATGTGACAGCCGAACTGCCCGCCTCCGAAAACCCGGAAAAAAACTCGCCGCGAAAGTGTCACGAAGCATCCGCGCCCGCGGTCACTTCGTGCGGAGGCGAGCGCAGCACCCTGCCAGATCCCTCAGTACGCCGGGCCGCCACCGCGGCGGTCCTCGATAGAGGCCGATCGCCTTCGCCGACACACCTGTGACACAGAAACGGAGACTGAAGGATCATGCATCCAGAGGCGCCCCCCGCGGACAGTGACCTGAGCGAAGCCGTTTCCGTCTTCGTGGAACTCCGGCCACGCCTCTTCGGCATCGCCTATCGCTTGCTGGGCAGTGCGGTGGAGGCCGAGGACGTCGTCCAGGAGGTGTGGCTGCGTTGGCAGCGCACCGACCGCGCGATCGTGGTCAGCCCCGTCGCGTTCCTGTCCACCACCACCACACGGCTGGCCCTCAACGTGGCTCAGTCGGCCCGCCTGCGCCGCGAGAGCTACATCGGTCCGTGGCTGCCCGAGCCCGTCGACACCAGCAACGACCCGGAGGTCGGCGCCGAACGGGCCGAAGCACTCGAACTCGCCCTGCTGCTGGTGCTGGAGAAACTCCCTCCGACCGAGCGCGCCGCGTACGTGCTGAGAGAAGCCTTCGACTACGACTATCCCGAGATCGCGCGCATCCTGCGGCTCAGTCCCGTCAACGTGCGGAAGATCGTGAGCCGGGCGCGCAAGCACCTCACCGACAACCAGCGGGACAGCGTCGACGCCGCCGAGCACCGCAGGCTGCTCGAAGCCTTCGTCGGCGCCGCCCAGCGGGGTGACGTCGGCACGCTGGAGGAGCTGCTGACGCCGAACGCGGTCAGCCTGTCCGACGGGAACGGCATCCGGGGAGCGGCTCGGATCCCCGTCCTGGGCCGTTCCCGCGTGGCGAACCTGTCCACCGCGCACCGCCGCTTCTGGCCGACGGTCGAAGCCGAACCGGTCGAGGCCAACGGGCGCAGCGGCATCCTGCTCCACAGGGACGGCCGGCCCGCCACCTTCATGACGATCGCCGCCACACACCGTGGCATTCACCAGGTGATGTGGGTCTTCAACCCGGCCAAGATCGCCGCGTTCCTGGACTCCCGCTCCCGTTTCCACTGCGCGGTCGTCAGCGAGGTCTGAGTTCGCCCCCGGTCGCCCGCCGCGGTGGCGCGGCGGGCCGTACGCCGGTTGTCACAGCGCTCCTCACTGTTCGGTCAATGCGGTGTCGACGGCTTGCGGCGATGCCCGCCCGAGTCCCGCAGCGAAGGAGGAGGAGCATGGCAGGGACACACGTCATCCGATGCGTTCGAGCCATCACTGTTTCTGAGAAGCCTGTTTCACGAGCTTGCGGCACGAGCTGAGGAAGGACGAGGAGATGCCCCAAAGCACTGACCGGCAGTCCGATCCCGCTGCCGCCACCGCGACCCTGGCGGCGGAGGCCGCTCTGCTCGAAGGACGGCTGAGCCTGCTCCGAGAGGCGATCGAAACAGTGGACGCCCGTATCCACGCGGTCTCCGAGACTCTGCGGCGACTGCAGCTCTCCGTGGCAGAGTCCCCCGACCACGAGGCGCCCGCGGGCCGGGAAGGCGGCGCCCGCCTCGATCATTCGACGCCGGGCCGTGCCTGACGGAGAGCGCGGACGGGTACCGGCGGACCGTCGCGGTGGACGCGGTGCGCGCCACCGCTCCCGCCGGCCGCGCTCTCCGGTCGGCGGGGGTCGCTCGATCGATGCCCGGTATCATGCCCCCGATGCCGGGCCGGGTGACGGAGCCCGCACATCGGGCGGCCCCGCCGGAACAAGGGGTGAGGACGAGAGGAACGCATGGTCTCCGTGACCCCCACGGCGCGCAACATCGAGATCACCGCCGAGGGCCTCCAGGAGGACCTGGCCCGCCTGGAGATGCAGAAGCAGGCGCTGGAGAGGGAACTGGCGGCGGTCACCGCGCACCTCGGCTCCGTACAGCGGGCCCTCGGCGCCCTTCAGGCCCTCATGCCGGGGGCCGCTGCGTCGTCCGCGGCACACCGTCCCGTGGCCGCGGATGCGGAGGCGCCGGTGACGGTGGCATCGGTGCCCACGCCGCCCGCGCCGGTCGCGGACCCGGCCGAGGAGGGTGCCGCGAGCCGGGCGACGGCCGACCGCGCCGAGAGTGACACCGACGGTGTGAGGACGTACGGCAAACTCACCGAACAGATCCTGGCCTACTTCGCGCAAGCCGGCGACGTCGACGTCCGGGCCCGGGATGTGGCCGACGCCCTCGGCCGTGCCACCGACAGTGGCAGCATCAACGCCGTCCGGAGCACGCTCGACCGTCTCGTCGGCTCCTCGCGCGTACGCCGGGTCGGCCGCGGTCTGTACCGCGCGGCCAAACCCTGAGCAACGCCCGGCAGTTATCGGCAGTTACCGGCAGCGGACGCGCTCAGCGTGACTCCTGCCGCCGTGGCTCACCGCTGGAGACGAAGGCGTCCCTCGGGTGCTGGACCGAGGCGAGAGAGACGATGTCACGGCCGTAGAGGGCGGCGGTCGCCCACACGGCGAACACCCTCGCTTTGCGCTCCCAGCTCGGCACGGCCAGGACGTGGTAGCCGCGGTGCATCAGCCAGGCCGGGAAACCCTTGATGACCAGGCGTCGGTACTGGAAGATGCCACGGCCCAGGCCGAGCGTGGCCACCACCCCGAGGCTGTGGTGCACGTAGTTCTTGGTCGGCCGGCCGCGCAGGGACGCCAGGATGTTCTTCGCGAGGCGCTTGCCCTGACGCACCGCGTGCTGGGCGTTGGGCACCGTGCGGGCGTCCGGTCGGCCTACGGCGAGATCGGGCACCGAGGCGTCGTCACCGGCCGCCCAGACGTCCGGCACGACCTCAGTCTCCGTGCCCACCCGGAGATCCGCGCGCACCCTCAACAGGCCGCGCTCGTCGACCGGGAGGTCGGTGTGATTGTGCACGATCGGGTTGGAGGCGTTGCCCGCCGTCCACACGAGCAGACCCGAGTCGTACTCCGTTCCGTCCGACAGCACGACGCGTCCGTTCTCGGCGGAGAGGAGCTGAGTGTTCAGATGGACGCGCGCACCCCGCTTCTCCAGGGAGCGCACCACCCACTCACCGGGCCGGTCGGTGACCTCGGGCAGTATGCGGCCCCGCGCCTCGACCAGGTGGAAGGCGAGTTCGTCCGCCTTGATCTCCGGATAGTGCTTGAGCAGCGCGGACGCCAGGCCCAGCAGTTCACCGAAGCCCTCCACCCCGGAGAAGCCGCCACCGACGACGGTGACGGTGAGCAGCCTGCGCCGTTCCGGCCCGTCCGGCAGCGTCGCCGCACGGTCGAACGACGTGAGCAGCCGGTCGCGGATCGCCACGGCCTCCTCGACGTGTTTGAGTCCGTACGCCTGCTCGCGCAGCCCCGGGATCGGGAAGGTGCGGGTGACGGCTCCCGCCGTCACCACCAGCGTGTCGTAGTGCAGGTCGAACTCCGGCCCGGACTGCGGCCGGATCGTCACGGTGTGCGCGGCGTTGCGGATCTCCGTCACCGCACCCGCGATCAGACGGGTTTGGTGCAGATGCCGCCGGAGCGACACCGCGGCATGACGCGCCTCCACCGACCCCGCGACCACCTCGGGCAGGAACGGCTGATACGTCATGTAGGGACGCGGGTCGACCACGGTGACCCGTGCCTCGCCGCGTCGCAGCTTCTTCTCAAGACCCCACGCGGTGTAGAAACCCGCGTAGCCGCCGCCCACGATCAAGATCTCACGCACAGTGTCCTCTGTTCTCCTCGGCTTCGACTCTTAGACCGGTCGTCGCCGCCCCGTGTGACAGAAGCGGCACCGGCCCGGGCGCATACGCGATCGCCGGTGCCGCTTCTGGTTCTGCTCTGGCTGGATACCGTCACGTCGGTCGGGTGTGCGGTCCGCCGGTGCCGTCCGATCGGTCCGATCGCTCCGACCGTCGTGTTCGTCAGGCGCCGGAGTGCGCGCTCCAGTGCTTCTCCAGGATCTCGGCGACCTCCGCGGGCCGCTGGAGCAGCGGCCAGTGATTGCAGTCCATCTCGATCACTTCGGAAGCGCGCAGGGAGTCACCGAGCCTGCGCCCGAACTCGATCTGGCAGGCGGGGTCCTGCGCTCCCCAGAAGACCACGCACGGCGCGGTCACGTCGGCCAGCGCCGGCTCCCACTCCGCGCCCATGGTGACCGCCGACCGGTACAGCTTGAGGACCGCGTCCTTCATCGTGTCGTCCACCCGGCTCGCCATCTCCCTGGCCAGCGGGAGCGGCACGTCGAAGCCGACCGACACCTCCTCCGCGAACGGCTCCGCGCGCAGTTCGGACATGTAGCGGTCGCCCTCGACCTGGTCCTGCCAGATCTTGGCCAGCGGGTGCCAGACGTACTCCGCGCTGATCGGCCCGTTGCCTCCCGCCCAGGTACGGACGAGGTCGGGGCGCAGGGAGGCCACGCGAAGGGTGAGAATGCATCCCCAGTCGTGACCGACCAGGTCCACCGGCTCGCCGATCCGCTCCAGTCGCTCGATGAGCCAGTCCGCGTACTCCTCCTTGGTGGAACCGAAACCGGCCGGTCGTTCGGCCCCGAAGCCGGGCAGGTTCCAGGCTTCCACGTCGGGCCTGGTCAGGTGTCGGCGCACACCGTCCCATACGTGCTGGGTGTCAGGAACGCCGTGGACGAGAATCGCGGGCATGGGTGAACCCCTTCATGAGTGGATGCCGTCTCGTGCATGAAGTGACATCTCATGCTGTCACACTGTTATTGCCTCGCTGTGTCCCAGCATCCTGTGGCTGCACTCGACGATGACCCACTGTCACATGATCCGTGCTTGTACAGTCTGAACTGCAGGAGGGCGCTGCGATCCGACTGCGACGGTTGAGGTGCGGTGCCGGGTGAGAGGAAGGACGCCTCATGGGTCAGACCGGTGACACGGCACCGATCGCGGAGCTGCTGGACGAGCGACAGCATCTGCTCAACGTGGCCCGCTGGATGCTGGGGAACGGGCGCGTGGCCGAGGACGCCGTCACCGAAACCTACAGACGGTGGTACACGCTGACGGACAAGCAGCGCACAGGGATCACCGACCCGCGTATCTGGCTGACCAAGAGCACGGGCACCATCTGCCTGGCACGCCTGTCCGTGCCCGAGCGCCCGCTCCCGAACCCCGAGGGGAAGGGCCCGGACGCCGGCACGGAATTCGACCCGGCCCTGACGGAGGAGATCAGCGACGTCCTGCTCAACGCCCTGGACGCCCTCTCCCCCACCGAACGGGCGGCGTTCGTCCTCAACGACGTCTTCGCGATGCCGCCTCAGACGGTCGCCGACATCGTGGGCCGGACACCACACGAATGCGCCGAACTCGCCGACCGTGCCCGCCGCAGCCTGCGCATCAGCCGCGCGCATCCCACGACACCGCGAGAACACGACAAGATCGTTCGCGCCGTGCGGCAAGCCTGCGTCACGACCGACCCCGCGCACCTGGTGTCCCTGCTGTCTCCTCACGCCACCGCGTTCTTCGACGGCGGCGGCAAGATCCGTGCCCTGACCAGGCCGGTTCACGGCAGCGAGCAGGTCACCCGCGTCCTCCTCACCCTCCTTGCCCCCCGCCCCCACACCACCCTGCATCTCAGTTCCGCCAACGGCCGCGCCGCGATCGTCGTCCGCCACAACGACCAGGTCGCCGCCGTCATCAGCTTCGACATCGCCGACCATCACGTCACCCACGTCTGGGCCGTCCTGAACCCTGACAAGCTGCGCAGTTGGAACCGCCCGCACCTTCCTTCCGGCGGTTCCGACCGTTCCGACGGACACGGACCACGGGACGTCTGAGGGCGTCTGAGAAGGTCCCGGACAGTGCGACCGACCCTGCTGTCACACCTCTCACGCCGAAGGGTGTGCTTCGGCCGTTGCGCCCTGCGCGTGTCAGTGGCAACAATTGGTGAGGGTTGAGGATGAGAGGAAAACATGGTTCCGGCATCTCGCGCGGCGCACAACATCGAGGTCACGGCTGAGAGCCTCCAGGAGGATCTCAGCCGTCTGGAACTGCAGAAGCAGGCACTGGAGCGAGAACTCGCTGCGGTCGTCGCTCATCTCGACACCGTTCAACGGGCGCTGGGAGCCCTCGAGGTCATGCTGGCGGCCGCACCGCAAGAAGGGGCACCCTCGGACACGCTCCCGACCGCCTCCCCCACCACCTCGGCCGACATCGCTCGAACGGCACGCGGGACCGGGGGCGAGAAGGGACCGACGACGCGGGCAGCCCGGCCGAAGGGCGCCCCGGAGCGGACGTACGGCAGGCTGACCGAACAGATCCTGGACTACTTCGCGAAGGTCGGCGACACGGATGTGCGCGCCCGCGACGTGGCGGTGGCGTTGGGCCGTGCCACCGACAGTGGCAGTATCAACGCCATTCGCAGCACACTCGACCGGCTCGTCGGCGCCTCTCGTATCCGGCGCACCGGTCGCGGTCTCTATCGCGCCTTGTGATCCTGCTCCCGAACAGCTTTTCCGTCGGCACACGACGGGTGGCCCCGGACGCCGGTCTCGGGGGAGCGATCGACGTCCGGGGCACACCGCATCCGCTGGCTCTAGGTAGCGGGTGGCACTCCGGACGCCTCGCGTGGGACGCACAACCCGGCGTCCGGAACACTGTGTTTACCTTACCGCACTTTTCACACGCTCTGACAACCACAGTGTTGTCCCAGGTCCCACGCCCGTCACGATGCTCCGTCGACAGGCCGTTGCCGTTCAGGGCCTCGACGGAGTCAGGGTGAGTTCGGCGAGGGCGGGCTTCAGCTCGGTCCGCCGCTTGATACCGAGCTTCGCGAAGACCTTGCGCAGGTGGTACTCGACAGTGTGAGCACTGATGAACAGGCGGGCGCCGATCTCCCGGTTCGTCAGTCCTTCGCGCGCCAGGCGGGCCACGTTGAGTTCCTGCTCGGTGAGCTGCGCTGCCGATCCCCGTTCGCGCACCCGCAGGGTTTCACCGCTCGCGCGCAGCTCGTCCGCGGCGCGCTGGGCGAAGCCGTTCAGGCCACAGGCCGTCAGCACCTCGTGCGCGGCGCGGAGTTGCTCGCGCGCGTCGGCGTGCCGGCCCTGGCGGTTGAGCGCCTCGCCGTACAACAGTCGGCAACGCCCCACCCAGATCGGGATCCGCTCGTGCTCGAAGCGCTTGATCGCGTCCCGGTACAGGTTCTCCGCCTCCTCACCCTCACGCAGTTGCGCCTCCGCCATCGCCAGCACGGCCAACGCGTAGGAGGTGCCCACCGGCCGTGTGACGCCGGCCAACTGCCTGAGCGCCGTCTCGGCGAGCGCGTACTCACCGGTGTGCGTGGCCGCTTCCACCAGTTCGAGCAACGTGCGCATCGCGAGGTTCAGTTCATGGGTGTACGGCAGCTCGCGGCGGCTGCAGACCACCGCCTCGGCGAAGCGGCCCAGGCCGTTGTAGAGGACCGCCTGGGAGAAGTTGGCCGCGCTCAGCGCGTATCCCTCGCCGCGCGCCTGCCCGTCGGCCCGGATGCGCTCCGCCCAGCGTTCCGCGTCGTCGACCTGTCCTCGGTACGACGCGAGGAGGAGCCGTCCGTACCGCGGGAGCGGATTCCCGGTGGCTTCCTTGATGGCGTCGATCTCGTCGCAGGAGGCTTCGGCCCCGTCCAGGTCGCCGTCGGTCATCTGCACCAGCATCAGCAGGCTCAGGGCGATCGGCAGTACGGTGACGACGCCTTCGGCGCGGGCCAGCTCGACCTGCCGGTCGGCGAGGGCGCGAAGTCCGGCCGGGTCCCACAGGTCCTGGGCGGCACGCGAGGCGAACCACATCCAGTGCAGTTCGAGGAAGTCCGGTGCCTGCTCGAGGAAGGCGCGCTGGGCCCGTCGCAGGGTGGCGATCGCGGCCTCCTGCCCCTCGGCGGCGAGCAGCGCCTGGCCGCGCAGAATGAGGTCACCCGCCCGGTCGGACTCCTCAGCGGCCGGCGTCGCCGCGAGGATCGCGTTCGCGACGGCGGCCACCTGTTCGGCGTCGCCGAGCCTGCCGCCGTAGGTCGCGGCGGCCAGCGCCTCGATGTAGGTGTCGCGGGCGAGCACCGGGTCGAGCCCTTCGAGTCCCTGCGCCGCGGCGAGCAGGTGCTGCACCCCGCTGCGATCACGCCGCAGCGCGTATCCGGCCCGAGCGTGCAGCCGCGCGACGAGCGCCTCCTGCAACGTGGTGAGAGGGAGGGCGCGGGCGGACTCGAGCAGGCGGAGGGCGGCGCCCGGCGCGCCCGCGTTGTGCTTGGCCTCGGCGGCCGCGATCAGCCGCTGCCCGCGGTGGAACGGCGACGGGGTGAGCTCCGCCGCCCGTTCCAGAAACGCGCCCGCCGCAGCCGGGCCGCCGCGTGTCCGCGCACGCGCCGCGGACCGCTCGAGATCGGCGGCGACCTCCTCGTCCGGGTGCAGTGTGGCGCTGGCCCGGTGCCAGGCCCGGCGGTCCGGGTCGTGCTCGGCGCTGGTGACGTCCGCCAGGGCGGCGTGGACGCGGCGCCGGTCCGCCGGTGACGCCGCCCGGTACACGGCCGACCGCACCAGCGGATGACGGAAGCCGACGCGGGTGCCGACGACGAGCGCCTCAGCGTCCTTGGCCGCGTCGAAAGCGTCCGGCCCCAGTCCCAGTACCGCGCTCGCCCTCCACAGCAGTCCGGGGTCACCGGTGGGCTCGGCGGCCGCCAGCAGCAGCAGGAGGCGCGCCGGTGCGGGCAGCGAGGCGAGCTGCACGACCAGGCTCTGCTCGATGCGGTTCTCCAGCGGCAGGGTGCTGCTCAGGGTGAGGCCGCTGGCGATCTGGGCCGGGTTCAGGGCCCGGGGCAGCTCCCGCAGCGCGAGCGGGTTGCCGCGAGCCTCCGCGATGAGCTGGTCGCGGACCCGCTGGTCGAGACCGCCGGGCACCGCCAGGCGCAGGATTTCGCGCGCGTCCTCGTGGCCCAGCCCTTCCACGACCATGTGCGCCAGGCCCGCGAACACCTCGTCGGGCTGGCGCATGACGAGCACCAGGGCGATGCCTTCCGCGTCCAGCCGCCGGGCGGCGAACGCGAGGGCGCGTGCCGAGGCGTGGTCGAGCCACTGTGCGTCGTCGACGACGCACAGCAGTCCGCGGTCCTCCGCGGCCTCGGTGAGCAGCCCCAGCAACGCCAGCCCGACGAGGAACGGGCTCGGCGCGGCGGCGCTGCGCAGCCCGAACGCCGCTTCGATGGCCTCCTGCTGCGGGGCCGGCAGCCGGGCGGCCGAACCCATCATGTGCCCGCAGAGCTGCTGGAGGCCGGCGTAGGCGAGTTCCATCTCGGACTGCGAGGCGACGATGCGCTCGGTGCGGACGTTTACCTCGGCCCTCGCGATGACGTGGTCCAGGAGCGCCGTCTTGCCGACACCGGCCTCGCCGCAGACGACCAGTGCCCCACTGTGGCCGACGCGGGCACGGCGCACCAGAGCTTCCAGTTCCGCCAGCTCGTCGCGTCGCCCCCGCAACGGCGCGATATCAGGCATAATGTCCGCCTTTGCCGCAAGTATCGCTCCGCCATGCCTTTGTCCATGCATCTTATCCGAGTGGGCCGAACCCACTCGTCATTCGTCAAGACCGCCCCCGGCACGCCGTACGGCCCTCGCACACCGTCTGCCAGGTAATGACCCGGCAAAAAGCCCGGCGGCTCGTCACACCGTCGACTCGTCGCCGGACAGGGTGGCATGAGTCATTCCCTGGATTCGAAGACCGGCGTCGACGGCCCGGTCACCGTCATCAAGAGCTACACCGTGCCCGCGGACGAGGCCGACTACTTCGCCGAGGTGTACCAGGAGAACGCCCGGATCATGTCGACGCAGCCGGGCTTCCTCCGCTCCCGTCTGCACCGCCCCCTCGCCGACGCGCCCGAGACGCGATTCGTGCACGTCGCCGAGTGGAGCTCGGGCACCGCGCTCGACAAGGCCACCGGAAATGCCGAGTGGCATGCGTCGTTGCAGCGCATGTTCGACGACCCGGGCCTGCACATCACCTCGGAACCCGCCAGCTATCGCGTCGTCGTCGAGCTCCACCCCTCCTGACCACGGCGAAGGCCGTCGGCGGCAAGGCGGACGGCTACTTCTGCTCGACAGATCTTCACGGACGCCCGCCGGGTGGGACCGCGGTTCGCGGGACCGTCGACGGGCGCTCGCGTCCGAGTTCCGTGAGGGCGGTGAGTGCCGCGTCGTACAGGTCGGGGGCGACCAGTTCCCCGGTCGCCAGCAGGAAGTCGGCGACCGGGGTCAGCAGCAGGGTGCTGCGGTCGAAGTCGTGGGCCACGGCCCGGTCGGGGCCCGGTCCGGACGCGGGGCGGAAGCGACGGGGGTGAGTCGCATGCCGTAGAGCAGTGTGCACGGGTCCTCCGGGCCGCGCGGGCCGGTGTCCTGCTTCCGCCACTCCTCGCGGCGCCGGGCCTCCCGGGCCGCCGCGGGGTCGAGGGCCTTGAGCAGCGCCTCGAAGCGGCCGATGCCCTCCGGATCCCACTCCCCCCACAGGCGCAGCAGTTCCAGCAGTTCGGGTGCCAGGTGGAACTCGTCGGCGAGACGGGCGAGTTCGGGGATGTCGACGTCCCGTTCCGGGTGAGCGTCATGATCACGTCGACGATGTCCTTGGCGTTGAAGGGCCGTTCGAAGCGCTCCTCGGCGACGGCGAGGAGCCCGGCCGCGACCGGGTCGTCCGGGAGCCGGGGGCGCAGCGGGACCGCGCCCTGATCGCCGGTGAGCGCACAGGTGAAGATCTCGGCGCGGGGGTCGTAGTCCAGCAGCGGATCCGCCGCCGGCCAGGACAGGGTGACCAGGAAGTGCAGGCCCGCGGTGCCGAACATGGTCACGTCCATCTCCGACGGGCCGTGCTCACGGACGAGCGCGCCGACGACCCGCCACAGCGCGGTCGGGTCCGGGACCACCAGGTCGATGTCGTTCACTCGGCAACAACGGCGCCGGCAAGTCGACGACGGTCTCCACGATCTCCGGCGTGGTGCGGTCCCGGGCCGGTTCCATCACGGCCTACGGAGACGACATCACGGCGGCGACGCCCTGGTCGATCGTCGAACGCGGGATCGTACACGTGCCCCGAAGGCCGGCGGATCTTCTCCCGGCTGACCGTCCACGAGAACCTCCAGCTCGGCGGCTGCACCGCGCGGGACGGTGCGTCGATCGACAAGCGCATCAAGGAGGTCTACGAGCTGTTCCCGCGCATGGCCGAACGCCGCAATCAGCAGGGCGGCACGCTGTCCGGCGGCGAGCAGCAGATGCTGGCCATCGGCCGGGCCATGGTCACGGGACCACGGCTGATCATGCTGGACGAGCCGTCCATGGGTCTGGCACCGCTGGTCGTGGCCCAGGTCATGGACGCCATCGTCTCGATCAACCAGGCGGGAACGTCGGTGCTGCTCATCGAGCAGAACGCACGGGCCGCCCTCAAGGTCGCCCACCGCGGTTATGTCATCGACTCGGGCCGGGTGAAGGTGACCGGGGCGGTGTGGTCAGGTTTCCTCGGTGGCGCCGAGGCCCGTGAGGGCGCCGACCGGGTCGGGGTCCGGGGTGCCGCGGGCCACCAGTCGTCGTGGCCCGGTTCCGACTCGTAGGCGTACCACAGGTTGTCGCGGCCGAGGCGGAGCTGGACGTGGCCGTGCGGGTGGGTGAGGCGGTTGCGCCAGGGGCGGAAGGCGGGGAGGTCGGCGGCGAGGAGGAGCGGGCGGGCCCGGTCGAAGCGGCCGGCCGGCGGGTCCCAGGGTTCCTCCAGGACGCTGAGGCCGTCGAGGCCGCCCTGCCGCCAGGCGGCGACCGCCCGGGCCAGCTCGGCCGGGGTGCGGCCGGCGGCGGAGGCGAGCGAGGAGTACAGGGCGCGGGTACCGGCGGTGAGACCGGAGCCGGGGCGGGCCGCGGCGAGCCGTACCGCGTCCTGCCACAGGGTCAGCTCGGCCACCGGGTCCCCGCCGGTGGCGAGCAGGGCGTGGGCGCGGGCGGCGGCGTCGGTGGCCAGCTGATCCAGCGCGAAGGGGTCCGGGCCGCCCGGGGCAGCCGGGTATGCCGGGGGCTGCTCGGGGTGCGGGGGAAGAGGCAACGGGGGTGGAAGGGGCGGGGGTTCGCGACGGGAGAGGGCGTCGGTGGCCCGCGTGCCGGGCAGCGGGGACGGTTCCCGGTCCTGGGCGGCACGGGCCGCGCGGGCGGCGCTCAGCCGGGAGAGCGCGTCGAGCAGCTCGCGTTCGCCCCGGCCGCGCAGCAGGAGCAGGACGAAGGGGTCGGCGTCGAGCAGGCGTGCGGTCTGGTAGCAGAGGGCGGCGGCGTGCTTGCAGGGGTGGCCGCGGTCGGGGCAGCTGCAGCGCGGATCGAGGTCACCGGGGCCGGGCAGCAGCGGTACGTCCCCCTCGGCCAGCGCCTCGGGCATCTCCTTGTCGAGGAGCGCGGCGATGTGCGCGGGACGGTCGGCGGCGGCGTCCAGAAACCGCTCCCAGTCGGCGTCGTCCAGGGTGCGCAGCCGGACCTGCACGCGGTACGGCCGGGGGCGGCTGCCGCGCACGTAGGCGAGGACGAGTCCGGGCGTGACCGTGATGGCGTCCACGTGACCGCGGTCGGCGTAACCACGCCCACGTGCCAGCCGCTTGACGTCCAGCGCGCCCTCCTCCAGCGCGGTGATCCAGGCGTTGCCCCACCAGGTCGCGGCGAAGGGCGCGTCGTCGGACGGCCGGGCCGGGAAGGCGGGGAAGGTGCGACGCAGCTCACCGTCGCGGTGCGGCGAGCCCATGGAGCGGGGGACGCGGGGGGTTGCGGCGGGAACGCCGGGATGGGCGCCCGGCTCCGGACCGGCGGCGGACCCGTCGGGGTGGGCGCCCGGCTCCGGACCGGCGATGAACCCGCCAGGGTGAGCGCCCGGCCCGAGACCGGCCGCGGACCCGTCGGCATGGGAGCCGGGCTCCGGACCGGCGACGGACCCGCCAGGGCGGATTCCGGGCCGGCCGGTGGCGGACCCGTCGGGGTGGGCGCCCGGCTCCGGACCGGCGGCAGGCATGCCGAAACGGGCAGCCGGCCCTGGACCAGCGGTAGCCACGCCGAACCGGGCACCCAACCCCGAACCAGCAGCAGACACGTCAGGACGGGCACCCAGCCCCGAACCACCGGCGGGGTCCGTGCCCGGCTCCGTCTCCGAGGCCGCCGCGCGCTCGCGCAGGGCTGCGCGGAGTGCGTCACGCGCGGCGTCTGCGGGGCGGGCGTTCGTCCGGTCGGCCGGCTCGACGTCCTCCGCCGCGCCCTCGGCTTCGCCCTCACCGCGTCGCGTCGATGCCGCCCGGCGCAGTGCCGCGCGGGCTGCGTCGCCGGGCCTGGGCGTTCGAGCCGCGGAGTCCTTTGCCGCGGGAGGCCGGTCCGGCGGCGGGGCCGGTGGTTCGTCCGTGGACCGGTCGGCGGCCTCCTCGGGATCCCGGCTCCCCTGTTCCCGCGCGGCCCGCAGGGCCCGGCGGGCCGCGTCGGCGGGGCGTGGCTGTGGCGTGCGGTCGGCCGGGACGGCGGCGTCCGGCGCGGCGGGACCGTTCGGGACCGTCGGGTGTTCTTCGCCCGCGCCCGTCACGATGCCCTCCGCAACGACACCAGGTCGGACAGCTCACGGTCCGTCAGTTCGGTGAGGGCGGACTCGCCGGAGCCGAGGATCGCGTCGGCGAGGGCCCGCTTGGACTCCAGCATCTGGGCGATGCGATCCTCGACCGTGCCCTCGGTGATGAGACGGTGGACCTGGACGGGCTGGGTCTGGCCGATGCGGTAGGCGCGGTCGGTGGCCTGTTCCTCGACCGCGGGGTTCCACCAGCGGTCGAAGTGGACGACGTGGCCCGCGCGGGTCAGGTTCAGGCCCGTGCCGGCGGCCTTGAGGGACAGCACCAGGACCGGTGTGGCGCCGCTCTGGAAGCGGTCCACCATGCGTTCGCGTTCCGGGACCGGTGTGCCGCCGTGCAGGAGGTCCACCGGGACGGCGCGGGCGGCCAGGTGGGTGCTGATCAGTCGGGCCATGCCGACGTACTGCGTGAAGACGAGCGCCGAGCCGTCCTCGGCGAGGAGTGTGTCCAACAGTTCGTCCAGCAGGGCGAGTTTGCCGGAGCGGGCGGCGAGCCGGTCGCCGCCCGGCCCGTGCTCCCCCTTCAGATACAGCGCCGGGTGGTTGCAGATCTGCTTCAGCGAGGTCAGCAGCTTCAGCACCAGCCCGCGGCGCGCCATGCCCTCCGCCGTCTCGATGGCCAGCAGGGACTCCCGCACCACCGCCTCGTACAGCGCGGCCTGTTCACGGGTGAGCGGGACCGGGTGGTCGGTCTCCGTCTTGGGCGGCAGCTCGGGGACGATGCCGGGGTCGGACTTCTTGCGGCGCAGCAGGAAGGGCCGGACGAGGCGGGCCAGTCTGGTCACCGCCTCCTCGTCCTCGCCGTTCTCGACGGCGCGCGCGTGCCGGGCGCGGAAGGACTTCAGGGGGCCGAGGAGGCCGGGGGTCGTCCAGTCCAGCAGCGCCCACAGCTCGGAGAGGTTGTTCTCCACCGGCGTGCCGGTCAGGGCCACGCGCGCGGGTGTCGGGATGGTGCGCAGGGCCTTCGCCGTCGCCGAGTAGGGGTTCTTGACATGCTGTGCCTCGTCCGCGACGACCATGCCCCACTTCTGCTGTGCCAGTGTCGGGGCGGCCGAACGCATCGTGGCGTACGTGGTGAGGACGAATCCGCCGTCGAGATCGTCCAGGGTGCGCTCGGCGCCGTGGTGGCGGCGGACGGGAACTCCGGGGGCGAACCGGTGGATCTCCCGCTGCCAGTTGCCGAGCAGGGAAGCCGGGCAGACCACGAGGGTCGGTTCGGTGCGGGCCCGCTTGAGGTGGAGGGCGATGACGGTGACCGTCTTGCCCAGTCCCATGTCGTCGGCGAGGCAGCCGCCGAGGCCGAGGGAGGTCATGAGGTCGAGCCAGGCCAGGCCCCGGAGTTGGTAGTCGCGCAGGGTCGCCCGGAGGCCGGCGGGTGGTTCGGCGGGCCGTACGCCGGCGGTCAGCCGCTCCCGCAGCGCCGCGAGTGCGCCGACCGGCACCGCCTCGACCTGCTCGCCGTCGACCTCCGCGGTGCCGGTGAGGGCGACGGACAGCGCGTCGACCGGGTCGAGCAGGCCCAGTTCGCGCTTGCGGGCCTTGCGGACCAGGGCCGGGTCGACGAGCACCCACTGGTCCCGCAGCCGTACGACGGGACGGTGGGCCTCGGCCAGCGCGTCCATCTCGGACTCGGTGAGCGGCTCGCCGCCGAGCGCCAACTGCCAGCGGAACTGGAGCAGTTCCTCGCTCTCGAAGAAGCCGGTGCCGTCGGTCGCCGAGCCCGGCGCGGGCCGTACCACCGCGGCCGCCGTGAGGTCCCTGGCCAGGTCGCGGGGCCAGTGCACGGCGACCCCGGCCGCCGCGAGCCGGCCGGCCGCCGCGCCCAGCAGGTCGCCGAGCTCCGGCTCGGACAGGGCGAGCACGTCGGGCACGTCCTGCTCGGCGAGCCGGTCCAGCGGAGGCCAGACGCGGGCCGCCCGGCGGATGGCGAGCGCGGCGTCCACCCGCGCGCGGGGACCGAACTCGGCGTCCGCGTCGCCCGCCCACAGCGCGGCCGCGTCGACGACGAGCGTGGGGTCGGCGAGGCTGTGCACCTGCACGATCGCGGCCCCCGCCCGGCGCACCCGGTCGTCGCTCTCCCCCACGTCGAACAGGTCGTGCGCCGACAGGTCCAGGCGGAGCGAGATCCGCACACCCGCGTCCATCCCGGCGGCGACCTCGGCGGCCCAGTCGTGCGCGGCGGGCAGGTGCTGCGGTTCCTGCGCCGCGAAGGGCCTGCCGCAGGCGTGCGCGGCGGCCGGGGTGCGGGGCAGGGTGTCGGCGACCGCGTCCAGGAAGGAGCGCATCAGGGCTTCCGGCTCGGGCAGCAGAAGCGGGCCCGGGCCGGGCAGGGGCACCGCATGGCCCTCGTACGGCAGGGCGGCGGCCACCGCGCGCAGGTGGGCGATGTCGTCGGGGTCGAGGGGGCCGGCCCGCCAGGCGTCGTGGCCGGTGGGCGTCAGGCCGGGCAGCAGGCGGCCGCGGGCGGCGAGCCGCAGCGCGTGCAGGGCGGCCGCGCCCCAGCAGGCCGTGGCGGGGTGGGCGGCGGGGTCGTGCCGCGCGCGCACGAGCAGCGGCAGGGCCTCGCCGACCGGCAGGGTCAGTGCGGGCGTCCGCCTGCGGCGCACGCCGGCACCATGGGGTCGTACGACGGTCAGGTCCATGCGCTCGGCACCCCATGGGGGTGCCGCTGCGGGAGCGGGGAAGGTCGGCGAACCGTCCTGCGGATCCCAGAAGGCGACCCGGCCCGCGCGCGGAAGTGGTGCCGGCAGGAAGACGGCTGCGAGTCCCGCGGGCACGGCAGAACCGTCCGCCCGCCCGTCCGCCCCGGTCTGCTCGCCCGTACGCATGGTCACCTCCCGCCCGCTCGTCGGATCAGCCGTCTTCGACTCTACGGGCGGGGTCTGACAATCGGCCCCGGCGGCCGGCGGCACGCAGCCGGGCGTGGTCAGGGAACCACGCGGGAGACGACGTACACCATCGGGTAGGTCGGGTTGCCCGTGTTCACGACCACTTGCTGCGTCGGCCTGGGTTCCTTCTGCTCGTGTACCAGGCCCCAGTAGGTGCCGGGCCGGGCGCCGGGGCCGGCGAACTTCCAGCCGGTGGCGTTCCGGTCGCGGGCACCGATGGTGATGCTGCCCTTGTTCAGCTGCCCACGGCTGACACCGATCTCCTTCAGGAAGGCGTCCAGTCCGGCGTGCGTGGTCTGGAACTGCACGTAGAGGCGGCTGGTCCGCCAGTTGTTCGTCTCGTACCACGCCACCTGGTTGGCCGGATGCGGTATCGGCACCTGGTAGAGGCGGCGCTGCACCTTGGACGGCCAGCCCTCGGTCAGGCCCCGGGCCGAGTACTTCTCCTCCTTCTCCTTGCCGCTGTTGCGGCTCTGGTTGGCGGAGATCACCAGGTAGCCGGCCGGGATGCCGATGAGCAGCACGATGATGAGCAGGGTGAACGCTCTCCGGCGGATCACGTGAGCACGGTCCTCGGCCCGAACGTCCGGCTCGTCCGCGGGACCGCCCTGCTGGGGCAGCGAACCGGTCACGTCCACTCCCCGGTACGGCGGGCCTCCGCGTACCGCTCGTAGCGCTCGTACCGCTCCACCCGGCGGCGCTTGGCGCGGCGGAAGCGGCGGGCGACCAGCCGGGCGAGGTCGGCGGCGCCGACCATGCCGGCCTCGGGGCCGAGCTGGGCGCGGGTGATACGGGCCTCGGGGCGGTAGCCGCGGCCGGTGAGATGACGCCGGAAGGCGTCCCGGGCGGGGCCGATCAGCAGGTCGTCGGCCGCGCTGACGCCGCCCCCGATCACGAAGCAGGACGGATCCAGGGCGGCCGCCAGGTTGGCGATGCCGACGCCGAGCCACTGCCCTATGTCCTGAAGCAGCTCGATGCACATCGCGTCGCCCTCGCGGGCCAGCTCGGTGATCATCGGGCCGGTGATGTCCGCGACGTTGCCCTTGACGTGCTCGATGATCCCGTACGCCACCGGCGAGTCAGCGGCGGCCAGTTCCCTGGCCTCCCGGACCAGCGCGTTCCCGGAACTGTACTGCTCCCAGCAGCCGCGGTTGCCGCACGGGCAGCGGTGGCCGCCGGGCACCACCTGCATGTGCCCGAACTCGCCCGCGACACCGAACTTGCCCCGCTTGACCTGGCCGTCCTCCAGGATCGCGCCGCCGATGCCGGTACCCAGCGTGATCATCACCAGGTGGTCCTCGCCGCGGCCGGCGCCGAAGCGCCACTCGGCCCAGGCGGCGGTGTTGGCGTCGTTGTCCACCAGGACCGGGACGGACAGCCGGCCGGCGAGGCGGTCCCGCAGGGGTTCGTTGCGCCAGGACAGGTGGGGGGCGAACAGGACGCGGTTGCGGTCGGCGTCGACCCAGCCGGCCGCGCCGATGCCGATTGCGTGCACGTCGTGGCGGTCGGACAGGTCCAGGACCAGTTCGACGATGGTGTCCTCGACGACCTTCGGGCTCTTGGACTTGTCCGGGGTCTCCGTGCGGAGCTTCTCCAGGATGTTGCCGTCGGCGTCGACGACTCCGGCCATCACCTTTGTGCCGCCGATGTCGATGCCCACCGTCGGCACCCGGGGTGCCGTCAGATGGGAGCGGCGTTCCCGGGTGCCGACCGTGCGCAGCACTGGGGCGCGGCGGGAGCCGATGGGGGCGCCGCCTGCGCGGGCGGAACTCAGCGCCCGGGAGATCGGGAGGTCACGGTAGGTGCTCATCGCCGCCGATTCTGCCGCACGCTCACGCCGGGTGCCGAACAGGGGCGGCACGGGGTGGTTCGTGACGTACGCCGGCTGCGGGTCATTGTGGCTGGTCGCGCAGTTCCCCGTGCCCCTCAGGTGCGCTGCAGTTCATGGCGTAGATCGTCCAGGTCGTTTCCGCCTGCCATCTGGCGTGTCAGCTCGTCCAATGTCACCGAGTCACGTGTGTGGTTCGCCACCATGCTGCCGCGCTTCAGCAGCACGAAACGGTCGCCGACCAGATACGCGTGATGCGGGTTGTGGGTGATCAACACAACACCCAGCCCCTGGTCCCTGGCCGCCGCCACATACTTCAGGACCACCCCTGACTGCTTCACACCCAGTGCCGCCGTCGGCTCGTCCAGGACGAGGACCTCGGCGCCGAAGTGCACCGCCCGGGCGATGGCCACGCACTGGCGCTCGCCGCCCGAGAGGGTGCCGATCGGCTGGTCCACATCGCGCAGGTCGATGCCCATGCGCAGGAGTTCGGAGTGGGTGGTGCGGCGCATGAGGTCGACGTCCATGCGCTTGAAGGGGCCGGTGCCCTTGCGGGGTTCGGAGCCCAGGAAGAAGTTCCGCCAGACCGGCATCAAAGGGACGACGGCCAGGTCCTGGTAGACCGTGGCGATACCGCGGTCCAGGGCCTCGCGCGGGGAGGCGAGGCGGGTCTCCTCGCCCTCGATGCGCAGGGTGCCGCCGTCGTGCTGGTGCAGACCGGCGATGATCTTGATCAGGGTCGACTTGCCCGCCCCGTTGTCGCCGAGGACGCAGGTGATCTCCCCGGCATGGACCTCCAGCGAGACACCTTCGAGGGCGCGGACGTTGCCGTAGTGCTTGCTGACGTCGGACAGCTCCACGAGCGCCGTACGCCGAGGGGTTTTGGTCACTTGGTGGCCTCCGCGCGCTTGCGGACCCAGGCGTTGAGCAGGGTCGCGAGGAGCAGCATCGCTCCGAGGAAGAACTTGAACCAGTCGGGGTTCCACTCGGCGAAGACGATGCCCTTGCTGGTCATGCCGAAGATGAACGCGCCGACCGCCGAGCCGACCGCGCTGCCGTAGCCGCCGGTGATCAGGCAGCCGCCGATGACGGCGGCGATGATGTAGATCAGCTCGTTGCCCACGCCCTCGCCGGACTGGACGACGTCGTAGGAGAAGAGCAGGTGCTGGCCGGAGATCCAGGCGCCGAAGGCGACGCCCATGTAGAGGCCGATCTTGGTCCTGGCGACCGGGACGCCGACCGCGCGGGCCGCGTCCTGGTTGCCGCCGACCGCGAAGATCCAGTTGCCGGCGCGGGTACGCAGCAGGATCCAGCTGGCGAGGGCGATCAGGGCGAACCACCACAGGATGGTGATCTTGAAGTCGACGCCGCCGACGGTCAGGGTCGAGGCGAAGACGTCGTGGGCGGTGGGGAAGCCCTCCATGTCGGCGATCGTCTTGGTGGAGACGGTGCCGGAGATCAGTTTGGTGAAGCCGAGGTTCATGCCGGTCAGCATCAGGAAGGTGCCGAGCGTGATGATGAAGCTCGGCAGCCTGGTGCGGGTGAGCATGAAGCCGTTGAAGGCGCCGATCGCGAGCGTGACCAGCAGGAGACGCCGACGCCGACCCAGACGTTCGCCGTCATCTGGTAGCTGAACATCGACGAGACCAGCGCCGAGGACGTCACGAGGACGCCCGCGGACAGGTCGAACTCGCCGCCGATCATCAGCAGGGCGACCGGGACGGCCATGATGCCGATCGTGGAGGACGCGTAGAGGACGGTGCTCAGGCTGGACGCCTTCAGGAAGCTGTCGGCGGCGACCGCGAAGAAGAGGAAGACCGCGATCGCGCCGACGACCGAGCCCAGTTCCGGGCGGCCGAGCAGCTTACGCAGCGGCGAGGCGTGCAGAATCCTTTCGTCAGTGATCGCGCTCATCGGGTGCCCCGCTCGGTGTACTCCGCGAGCGCGCCCGCCTGGTCCTTGGTGATGATCTGCGGGCCGGTGAGCACGGGCTCGCCGCCGCCGAGGACGTCGGCGTTGTACTTGTACAGCCACAGCAGGTCGACCGCCTGGTAGCCCTGCAGGTAGGGCTGCTGGTCGACCGCGAAGCCGAGAGTGCCGGCCTTCAGTGCGGCGACCACCTTGGCGTTGAGGTCGAAGGTGTCGATCTCGGCGTCGCTGCCGGCGCTCTCCCTTGCCTTGACGGCGGTGTCGGCGTACGGGGCGCCGAGCGTGACGACGGCGTCGACCGCGGTGTCGGACTGCAGCTTGGCCTCGAGGGCGGACTGCACGTCGGGCATGTTGGTACCGGTGACGTAGAGGTTCTGCACGGTGCCGTCGAAGGTCTCCCGCACGCCGGCGCAGCGCTGCTCGTGGCCGACGTTGCCCTGCTCGTGCAGGACGCAGACCGCCTTCTTCTTCCCGCGCTCGTTCAGCTCCTCGCCGACGGCCCGGCCCGCGATCGTCTCGTCCTGGCCGATGTGGGTGAGGGCGCCGAACTCCTTGGACTCCGCGGAGCCGGAGTTCACGGTGATCACCGGGATGCCGGCCTTGACGGCGCGGGCGACGGCGGCCTTCATCGCATCGGGCTTGGCGAGGGTGACGATGATGCCGTCGACGCCCTTGTCGACGGCCGCGTCCACGAGCTGCGCCTGCTGCTGGGCCTCGTCGTCGTGGGAGTACAGGAAGTTGATGTTGTCCTTGACGGCGGCCTGCTCGGCGCCGCTCTGGACGATGTCCCAGAAGGTGTCGCCGTCGCCCGAGTGAGTGATCATGGCGAAGGTCCAGCGGGGCGTGTTCACTGCTGCCTTGCCCTGGGCGGCCGCGGCCTTGCGGGCGTCCTCGGCGCGTTTGCCGCCGGTGCTGCTGCAACCCGCGAGGGAGGCGCACAGCACCCCTGCCACCGCGATGCCTACCCAGGTCCGAAACCGTGCCACGAGGCCGTGCCCTTCTTGCTGTGTTTCAGGTACGCAAGGGGCCGGTCATCCCGCCGACCCCAAACGCCCCAGTATGAACACGGGGATCGGGTGTCTCGTGACCGGGGAGCGCGAGTCGGTCGCCTTGTCCGGACATTGCGACGAACGGGGCCGGCTCCGCGCGGGGTCGTCAGGGTCGTACGAGCAACTGGAACTCGAAGGAGTAGCGGGTCGGACGGTAGGTGTGCGTGCCGTACTCGACGGCCCGGCCGGTGTCGTCGAAGGTCGTGCGCTGCATGGTCAGCAGGGGGGCGCCCTCGCTCTCGCCGAGCCGTTCGGCCTCGACGGCGGTGGCGGCGCGGGCTCCGATGGACTGCCGGGCGCTGTGCAGGGTGATCCCGGCGGCACGCATCAGCCGGTACAGGCCGGTGGCCTCCAGTTGCGCGGTGTCCAGTTCGATCAGGCCGGGCGGCAGGAAGTTGCACAGGTACGCCATCGGCTCCCCGTGCGCCAGCCGCAGCCGTTCCACCCGGTGCACATCGCTGTCCTCAACGACCCCGAGCGCTGCCGCCACCTCGGCCGACGCCGGGACGACGGTGTTGACCAGGACCTTGGTCGCCGGGCGCTGCCCGGCCGCCTCCAGGTCGTCGTAGAGGCTGCTGAGCTCCAGCGGCCGCTTGACCTGGCTGTGCACGACCTGGGTGCCGACACCGCGGCGGCGCACGAGCAGGCCCTTGTCGACCAGGGACTGGATGGCCTGGCGGACGGTGGGGCGGGACAGGCCGAGCCGGGCGGCGAGCTCGATCTCGTTGCCCAGCAGGCTGCCGGGGGTGAGCGTTCCCCGCTCGATCGCGGCCTCGAGCTGCTGGGACAGCTGGAAGTACAGCGGCACCGGGGAACTCCGGTCCACGCTGAGGTCGAGCTGTGCGGTCGGGTCCACATCTGGTTTCGGCACGGGGCGAGCGTAGCTCCGTGACGGGATGACGGGAAGTTGTGTAGTCCGATTGTCCGGACATAAGCATTGACAGTGCGGTGGGTGCGACCCCACTTTGTTTCCATGCGCATCGGGGTCATCGGGACGGGCCGCATCGGCACCATTCATGCGAACACGCTCAGCCGCCACCGGGACGTGGGCTCCTTGATCCTCACGGACGTGGACCCCGCGCGGGCGCAGGAGCTGGCGCACCGGCTCGGGGAGACGGCCGCGCCGGGCGTGGACGAGATCTTCCGGTGGGGTGTGGACGCCGTGGTGATCACGACGGCGACATCGGCCCACGCCGATCTGATCGGGCGGGCGGCACGTTCGGGGCTGCCGGTGTTCTGCGAGAAGCCGATCGCGCTCGACCTGCCCGGCTCACTGCATGCGATCGCCGAGGTCGAGGCCGCCGGAACGATCCTCCAGATGGGCTTCCAGCGCCGCTTCGACGCGGGCTACACGGGCGCGCGCGAGGCGGTCCGCTCGGGCCGGCTCGGGCGGCTGCACACCGTACGGGCGCTGACCTCCGACCAGGAGCCGCCGCCGGTCGCGTATCTGCCGCTGTCCGGGGGGCTCTTCCGGGACACGTTGATCCATGACTTCGACATGGTGCGCTGGGTGACCGGGCACGAGGTCGTCGACGTGTACGCCGCCGGGTCCGACGCCGGTCCCCCGGTGTTCCGCGAGGCGGGCGACGTCGACACGGCGGCCGTGCTCCTCACCCTCGACGACGGCACGCTGACCACGGCCACCGCGACACGGCTGAACGGGGCGGGCTACGACGTGCGCATGGAGCTCGCCGGGGAGCTGGACCAGGTCGTGGTCGGGCTGGACGACCGTACGCCGATCGCGTCGACCGAGCCGACCGGGCCGCCGGCCGCCAGCAAGCCGTGGACCACCTTCCTGGAGCGGTTCGGCCCCGCCTACGAGGCCGAGCTGTGCGCGTTCGTGGAGGTGGTGCGGGGCGAGCGGGCCAACCCCTGCGACGGGCGCGAGGCGTTGCAGGCGCTCAGGATCGCCGAGGCCTGCGAACTCTCGCGCCGGGAGCACAGACCCGTCCGGCTCGCGGAGATCCCGGGCGGGGCCGAGCCGGTGCTGAGGTGAGCGGACGCGGGGTGGGGGCATCAGGCCGGCACGCCTACCGCCCGTCCTGATCGCCGTCCCCGACGAGTCCCGCGTCGTATGCCAGCAGGGCGATCTGCACCCGGTTGTTCAGGTCGAGCTTGGCGAGGATGCGGGAGACGTGGGTCTTGACCGTGGCGACGCTCATGAAGAGTTCCGCGGCGATCCCGGCATTGGCCAGACCCCGGCCGACCGCGACGGCGACCTCCCGCTCGCGGTCGTTGAGGGCCGCGATGCGCTCCCGCGCGCGGGTGCGGCGGTTGTCGGCGGCGGTGCCGACCGCGTGCTCCATCAACTGGCGGGTGACGGTGGGCGACAGGACGGGGTCCCCGGCGGCGACCCTGCGTACGGCGTCGAGTATCTCGGCGGGCGGGGTGTCCTTGAGGACGAACCCGGCCGCGCCCGCGCGCAGCGCCCGCAGCACCTGGTCGTCGGCGTGAAAGGTGGTCAGGACCACGACCTGCGGGGCGTCCTCGCGTCCGCGCAGCCGCTCGGTGGCGGTGAGGCCGTCCACCGTCGGCATCCGGATGTCCATCAGGACGACGTCGGGGCGGGTGCGGTCGACGAGCGCCTCGACCTCGCCGCCGTCGGCGGCCTCGCCGACGATCTCGATGTCGTCCGCACCCCCCATCATGAAGGACAGTCCCGCCCGCACCAGTGGGTCGTCGTCGACGAGGAGCAGTCTGATCGCAGTCATGGGCCATACGTAATCACGGTCGCACAAGGTGTACCGCGCAGCGGTGCGGGTCTCAGCGCCGCAGGGTCACGCCGTGCAGGGCGCGCAGTCGCCGGATCTCCCACCAGGCCACGGCGGTGACCGAGGCCGGGCCGCCGAACAGGGCGAGGATCTGGATCACGGGCGGGCCGGGGGGCAGTCCGCCCGCGAGCATGCTGATCGCGGCGAACTCCCACACCAGGGTGCCGGTGAGCAGGGCGGGCAGCGCGGGGTGCACCGCGGCGGCGTTGAAACCGCTGCGGATCGCGGGGCCGGTGGCGAAGCCGAGGAAGAACAGCAGCCAGACGAACGGCAGGAAGACCGCCAGTACGACCCAGGGCGAGCCGTACCAGGCACCGGCGGGGATGTCCGACTCGTTCGCGGTCAGAGAGATCCCCACCAGGCACAGCGGCACCCCTGTCACAGCACCGACGTACCACAGCGCCGACCGTCCCGCGGCGCGCAGCCGCGGTCGCATCTCGGCCCGCGCCGCCGCCGACGCCATGCGGAACAGCAGGGCGATGACCACGGGGGCGCTCACCAGCAGCAGCGGCGGGGTGACGGCCAGCCGCATCATGTACTGCTGCTGGGCCTCACTGATGTCCTCCGGTTTTCCGTACACGGCAAGCAGCAGAAGGGACATGACGGCCGCGGTCCAGGCCCGCGCCTTCTGGATGCGCCACACGTGGGGATCGTCGAAGTGCCGGTGACCACGCACCGGGAAGAGCCGGTGCGCCCGGATGCGGGCCGAGCGGGCGAAGGAGTAGCCCGCCATGAGGGGCACGATCGCGAACCAGCTGCACGGGAACACCAGAAGCGCCCACACACAGCCGTGGATCCGGGTCCGCCCGGCCCGCAACAGCTCACGCAGGGGCGGCCATTCGGCGCCCCGCAGACCGCCCAGCAGCGACCAGAGGGAGTCGTTGCGGCGCGGCGGGACGTACGGCTGCGGGTGCGGCGGGAAGCCCGGCGGGTGCGGAGCGTAGGGGTTGTTGTACGGCGGCTGACCGGGCTGCGGCGGGACGTACGGCGGCGGATACGGTCCCGGGTTCGGGGGCGGGACGTAGGGGCCCGGGTTCGGGGGCGGCGGATACGGTCCGCCGTTCGGTGGCCACTGCGGCTGGTACGGGTTGGGTCCCCCGAAACTCACTGTGCTGTTTCCCTTCCGGTGCGTGTGCTGCTGACGGCTGGACATACGTCAGCCCATCGCGTCACACAAGTCAACTTGCTGTGCACCGAAGAGACATGGGCAGCGCCCGGCTCACCCCCAGGGCAGCCACGCCCGCACCTCGAAGCCGCCGTCCTCGCGCGGCCCGTGCTCCAGGCGGCCGCCGGCCAGCGTGGCACGTTCGGTCAGGCCGATCAGGCCCTGTCCGGAGCCGGGGACGGGCGGGACCTCCCCCTCGGGGGCCGGGTTGCGTACGCAGACGGTGAGGCCCTCGCCCGGCGCGCCCGTCACGGACACGGTGACCTCGGTGCCCGGGGCGTGCTTGCGGGCGTTGGTGAGGCCCTCCTGGGCGATGCGGTAGGCGGTGCGGCCGACGGATGCGGGGACGGCCGCCGGCTCCGTGACCCGCATGAGGAGGGTGACCTTCGTGCCGGCCTCGCGGGACTCGGCGACCAGCGCGTCGAGGGCGGCAAGCGTCGGCTGGGGGCGGCCCGCCTCGTCGGGCTCGCTCGCCCGCAGGACGCCGATGATCTCCCGCAGGTCCTGCAGGGCCTCGTGCGCGCTCTCCCGGATGACACCGGCCGCCCGCGCCACCTCGTCGCGGGGTGCGTCGGGCCGGAACTCCAGCGCGCCGGCGTGCACGCTGAGCAGGGTCAGCCGGTGGGCGAGCACATCGTGCATCTCCCGGGCGATGGCCTCGCGGGCGAGCTGCTGGGCCTGCTCGGCACGCAGCCGCGCTTCCGTCTCGGCCCGCTGGGCGCGGTCGCGCAGGCTGAGCATGAGCTGGCGTTTGGACCGGACGAGCATGCCCCAGCCGATGACGCTGGCGCTGAGCAGGACGGTGAACGCGACCGCCGCGACGTACGGCAGGGTCGGTTCCGGGCGCAGCCAGAAGAAGAGCGGGACCAGTGCTGTGGAGATACCGCCGACCCAGCCCACGTACCGGAAGGGCCGGTGCACCGCGAGGGTGAAGAAGGCGACCAGGCCGGCGCCGCCCGCGGTGTTCGAGACGAAGCCGACGGGAAGCATCGCGAGGGCGAGACCGAGCGGCCAGCGGCGGCGCAGCCAGACCGCGGCGCAGGCCAGGGCGCCGAGCCACTGGTCGACGACCAGGAGGGACGGCGGGGTGTTCTCGGGGGTCATGGAGTCCGCTGCCGCCAGACCGAAGACGACAGCCACCAGGAAGAGGCTGAAGTCGACCAGCCAGTCGCGCAGCGTGCGCCGGGGCCGGCGTCCGGGCCGTCCGGCGTCCGGATCGAGGGCGTGGACCAGGGCGGACGGGAACAACCACCGGCGTCCCTCGAACGCCGGCGGAGGCTGCAGGGTCCCGTCGTCTTTCACGGTCGACAAATCTACGCAGGGACGGACCGCGACACCTCCCCGCAAGCCGGATCGTCGACCAAAGTCGCGGCACCGACGACTTTCGGCGTGGTGGGCGGGCGAGATCACCGACTTCCGGACCGAGAGGCTCGCCCCGCGGCCGATGTGCGCGGGAGGTCCGCGGGGCGAGGGTCGTGGTCATGAAACAGCTGCTGGAACTTCTCGGTTTCCTCGCCCTGGTGCAGGGCGCCATGGGTCTGCTGCACGAGTTCACCGACTGGCACATCGGTCTCGTGCAGCGGGTCGGTTTCCTCGAGGGTTACGAGATCTACGCGAGCGTCGCCCTGGTGGTGCTGGCGTTCGCCCTGTTCGCCGCGGCGGAGAGCCGGAAGTCCGGCTGAGGGCCGGGCAGCGCCTCGGCGCGCGAGGTTAACTTCCCGAAAACTCATCGGACTTGACGGAAAAATCTCGGGATTGTCATTGACATGCCATGCTCTACGCGCGTCACCATGGGGACATGAGATTCCCCCCACGCGCCACTCGGATCGGCGCCGCAGCCGCTCTCCTGTCCGCCCTGTTCGTGGGCGGCACCGTCACCGCCACGCCGGCGGCCGCCGCGGTCGGCAGCATCTGCCACAGCGACCTGCCCTCGCAGGCGTACGACACCCTCGAGCTGATCGAGGCCGGCGGCCCCTTCCCCTACGAACAGGACGGCACCGTCTTCCAGAACCGGGAAGGCATCCTGCCCAGCCAGTCCTCCGGCTACTACCACGAGTACACCGTGATCACGCCGGGCTCCTCCACGCGCGGTGCGCGCCGCATCGTCACCGGTGAGGAGTACCAGGAGGACTACTACACGGCGGACCACTACGCCTCGTTCGACCTGATCGACTACGACTGCTGAGTCCCCCACGACTCGGTCCGAGGAACAGTGCAACCCGCCCCGGAAGGGCCGGGTCCCTGACCGCAGAACCCCTTGCCCCGCGTACCCCCCACCTCGCCTGTGGACGCGGGGCAAGGCGCGTTCTGCCACATTGTGGGTCACACCGTGTTGCTGCAAGCGTCCGCTCCGCAGCACCGATGTCATCCATGCCCTGTCAGTCCATGGTTGAGCGCCACATGGATCGGGCGGCTCCGTTCATGGACGTTGGTGCTGGTTGAAAGGCCTGCACGAGTGGGAGCTCGAGATGACTGAAGTAACCGTGCCCGACCTGCGAGGAAAGCTCGCCGTGGTGACCGGGGCGAGCGACGGCGTCGGCCTGGGGCTGGCCGAACGGCTCGCTCGCGCCGGCGCCGAACTTGTCCTGCCGGTGCGCAACGCCTCCAAAGGTGCCGCCGCGCTGGAACGCATCCGTGCGAGCGCGCCGGGGGCACAGGTCTCCACACGCGTCCTCGACCTGGCTTCCCTCGCCTCGGTCGAAACCCTCGCCGACACGCTGAACGCGGAAGGCAGACCGGTCAACCTCCTGATCAACAATGCCGGCGTGATGGCCCCGTCTGTCCGGCACACGACAGAGGACGGGTACGAGCTGCAGTTCGGAACCAACCATCTCGGCCATGTGGCACTCACCGGGCGTCTGATGCCCTTGCTGCGCGCCGGTCAGGCTCGTGTGACCACCGTGACCAGCAGCGCCGCACGCGGCGGCAGGATCAACTGGGACGACCTGCAGAGCGAGCAGCGCTACTCGCCGGTGCGTGCCTACAACCTGTCCAAGCTGGCCAACCTGCTGTTCGCCCTCGAGCTGAACCGGCTGAGCGCGGCAGGCGAATGGGGCATCGTCAGCAACGCCGCTCACCCCGGTACGACACTGACCAACCTCTACGCCTCCGGGCCCAACCTCGGACGCACCCGCCCCGCACCCCATGAGGCGATCATGAAGCGGCTCGCGCGCTGGGGGATCTTCGTGCAATCCGTCGACGCCGGGCTGCTTCCCCCGCTGTACGCGGCCACGAGCCCTGACGCACGAGGCGGGCGCTTGTACGGCCCTGACGGTCTGGGCCAGTTCACCGGCAGCCCCACACAACTGGCGATCTACAAGTCGGCCCGGGACGAGGCCGACGCAGCCCGGCTCTGGCAGATCTCCGAGCGTCTCACAGGCGTCACGTTCGCGGCCGTCTGAGTCAGCCGGCCCGTTCACCGGATCACGTCACATTCTGCCGGGCTGTCCGGTCAGTGGTGTGTATCCGCATCTCGACCAGGAGATCGCCATGGACTCGCGTGTCAACTACTTCGGCAATTCCCTCGCGAACAAGGTGCTGAAGCACATCAACTCGGCGAGCAAGGTCCTGTCGGACTCGGGGCTGCCCGCCGCCACCCAGGAGCTGGTGAAGATCCGCGCCAGCCAGATCAACGGGTGCGGTTTCTGCACCGACATGCACACCAAGGACGCCGCCGCGGCCGGTGAGACGTCGGTACGCCTCAACCTGGTCGCCGCCTGGCGGGAGGCCACGGTCTTCACCGAGGCGGAACGCGCCGCGCTGGAGCTGGCCGAGCAGGGGACCCGGATCGCCGACGCGGCCGGCGGGGTCACCGACGAGGCCTGGACGAACGCCGCCAAGTACTACGACGAGGACCAGCTCGTGGCGCTGATCTCCCTCATCGCCGTCATCAACTCCTACAACCGCATCAACGTCATCAACCAGCAGCCCGCCGGCGGCTACCGGCCCGGCCAGTTCGGCTGACCCAGGACAGCCGGCCCGGCCGCACACATGCCGTCCGTCTCCGCGTCGCCCCGGCCTACGGCGCAGCCTGTCACACCGTGTTCAGCCATCGTCGCCGTGGCGGCGCTGCCGCTGCTCGCCGGCATGGAGCCGGAAAAGCTGCCGCCACAGCTCCTGGCCGGTGTCAGTTGTCATATCCGCCGGGGAGCCTCGGTCGTTGTTCACGAGCGTTGTTCATCCACCGTACGCAAGGAGTGCTGAAGATGTCGTACCCGGAGCAGGTGTACTGGGGAGAGAGCGGCGAGGTCAGCGCCGATTTCCGTCCGGCGAACACCCCGCCCGATGTCGGCGAAGCGGGCAAGGACGCCATTCACTACCTGGCGACCACCACGACCACGCGGGGTGAGTTCGGGCTCTACCGAGTCGAGATGAGGGCGAGAGCCGGCGGCCCCAAAACCCACTTCCACAAGACCATCTCGGAGTCCTTCTACATCCTGGAAGGCACCGTCCGTCTCTTCAACGGAGACAAGTGGATCGATGCGCAGAAGGGCGACTTCCTGCACGTGCCGCAGGGCGGACTGCACGCCTTCCGCAACGACTCCGACGCCCCGGCCGAAATGCTGCTGCTCTTCACCCCCGGCGCACCACGCGAGGAGTACTTCGAGAAGGTGTCACAGCTGGCCCACGCCACGGATGAAGAGCGCGCCAGGTTCTTCGACAAGCACGACTCGTACTTCGTGGAGTGACGAGCTGATACACCGTGCCGGTCGACGACCGAGGCGCTGTCGGCCGTCGGAGCGTGGCTCGGCGGCCTCACTGCACGCGGGTCACGGTCAGGCTCTTCGGGTCCCCGCCTGCGCCGCGCAGGGTGATGTCGAACAACAGCTGTCCTTCACGGGGACCCAGCGTGGCCGAGTGCCCGGGGGTGATCTCCCGTTCCCCGCCCTGGACGCGGATGCCCTGCCTGGGCCCGTTGATGACGGTCACGTACACCGTGGAGGGACCGGTGTTGCGTACCGTCACGACCTTCGTCGGCACGCACCGGCCGCCGCCGGCCGCTGCGGTGGGGCAGACGTGGCGCAAGTCTCCGAATCCGTACGTTCCACAGGAGAGCTCCAGCTCCTGCCCGAGCGTGGAGCGGCAGGTGCGACCGACGCTTACGCGGTCGCTCCGGTCCGGTTCCGCATCATCGCGGACGGCCAGACCGGCGGCCGCCACGGCGAGTACGGCTGAACCCACCAACGCACCCAAGAACAGGCGGCCTTGCTGCCGTCGCCGTTGCGTGCTGCCGGTCACCTGTGAACTGCTCGGCCGGCGGGCGGGTCTGTCGTTCACGGGTGTCCTCGAAATGCTCGGGAGTGGCGGCGCCCACACGTCAGCGGCCTCGGCTCTCGGTGTGATCGTGTGTCTTGGTCCCCTGACCGTTTCCGATGATGACCGAGTGCGCTGTGGATCTGTGACACGGTGGCCGACCGCGTTACGTCGAGCAGTGTCACAACAACAGTGTGAGCCCTGTCCCAGGTGTGGTGGACGGCTGACTTCACCGTCATCGTCATGAAGGCATCAGTGGGGTCACCGACCCCTGACGGAAAGAGACCCAGATGAGAGTCGTTGTTGCGGGAGGCACCGGGCTGATCGGTTCCAGGACCGTTGCCAGGCTCCGGGACCACGGTGTGGAGGTCGTGTCCGTGTCGCGCGGGGAGGGCGTCGACATCACGACCGGGGAGGGTCTCGCCGAGGCCCTGCGGGGCGCCGAGGTCGTGGTGGACGCCACCGACGCGCCCGCGCGTACGGAGAAGGCGAGCGTGGACTTCTTCGGCACCGCCACGGCCACCCTTGTGGAGGCCGCGGCGGCGGCAGGTGCCGAGCATTACGTGGTTCTGTCCGCCGTGGGCGCCGAGCGGCTGAAGTCGGGGTACTTCCGCGCGAAGCTGCTGCAGGAGGAGCAGGTGCGGCGTTCGCCGGTTCCCTTCTCCTCGATCGTGCGCGCCACGCCGTTCTTCGAATCCGTCGAGACCACGGCGCTGACGAACGCGCGTGCGGACGGTGTGCACGTCGCGCCCGTCCTGCTGCGTCCCGTGTCGGCGAACGATGTCGCCGCTGCGGTTGCCCATGTCGCCGTGGGAGTGCCGGCGGCCGGCATTCTCCAGGTCGCCGGCCCGGAGGAACACCGTCTCGACGACCTCGCCGCGAAGCTGCTGGCCGCGCGGGGTGACCTGCGTGATGTCGTCGCAGATGTGCATGCCCCCTTCTTCGGTGCGGAGATCGGGGAACGGGCGCTGCTTCCCGCGCCGGACGCCCACGTGGGGCACGAGACGTTCGCCCAGTGGCTCGCCCGCCGGTGACCCACTCCGTGTGATGCGCGCCTTCACCGCACTCGTCACCGCGCGTATCACCGTGTACCGCACCGGCCACCGACCACCGGCATCCACGAACCGGCTCCGCGCGAGATGTCACAAATACACCGCACAGCCTGTCTTGCTTATATGCAGCTTGTTATATCCAGGGAATCCACCGTGCGCAGGCTGCGGGACGACTATGCGGTCAGCGCCGAGTTCTACGACATCCTGCAGGGCCGGCAGGACGCCACAGAGGTCCGCCGTCTCTACAGCCGTGATGTCGCGAACGCCCGTCTCGGAGTGCTGGATGTCGGTGCCGGCACCGGGCGTGTCACGTTGATGAGTCTGCTGGCATCCCGGGTCGGCGTGCACGCCGTCGAGCCTGCACGCGCCATGCGCACACCGCTGATGACGCGCCTCGCCTCCCTCCCCGCCGGGCTGAGGGAGCGGGTCACTGTTCACCCTCATACGCTTGACGAGGCGGGACTGCAGGGGGTCGCGGACGTGGCCGTCTGCCACAACACGATCGCCTGTCTGGCACCCGCCGCACGGCGTGCCCTTTGGCCGGCCCTCGCACAGGCGCTCGTTCCCGGCGGTTCACTGCTCCTTCAGCTCCCGCCCGCTCACCTTCCGGATGAGGAAACCGTGCGTGTCCTGCCGGGTCAGCGCGTCGGGCAGCACGAGTACGGAGGACGCATGGTGCTGTCGGCCGACGGTGGCCGGATCCACACACGTTTCGACTACTGGGTGCGCGGGGCGGAAGGTGTGCTGCAGGAGTACACCGAGACATTCTGGATGTGGCCGGCCTCTCGCGCCGAGATCGCCGGCGACCTGGCAGAGCACGGGTTCGTTCCGCTGCCCGGACGGGACGAACCGGCCCTGCTCGCGATGGCCCTCACCCAATGGTGACCACCCCTTCACGCAGCGTCCACAACCAGGGCACCGTCCGTCGGACAGGAGAGGCACCGGATGGGTGACGCGGGAGCCACGGGTGCCCGGACAGTCCGCAGGAACACAATGAGTGACACTGAAATTCCACAAACACTGACATCGGTGTGTGTCCTGCCGCGGCCGCATGCACACGCTGCTGTGGCGGCTTGTAGCATGGTGGCCAGGAAGCCGGAAGGGACGACCGTGCACGCTGGTGATGACGCTGACTCCCTTGAGCAGGCGACGAGGGAATTCCTCGCGGCGCGCCCGCAGCTCTTCGGCATCGCGTACCGCATCCTCGGCAGCGCGGTGGAAGCCGAGGACATCGTCCAGGAGGCATGGCTGCGGTGGCAGAACACGGACCGCACGGACGTCCTGGAGCCGGCGGCCTTCCTGACCACCGTCACCGCACGGCTGGCCATCAACTTCGCCCAGTCCGCCCGGGTGCGGCGGGAGTCGTACATCGGACCGTGGCTTCCCGAGCCGATCGACACCACTGAGGACCCTCAGCTGGGGGCGGAACGGGCCGAGGCGCTCGAGCTGGCGGTTCTCTTCCTCCTCGAGAAGCTGAACCCGGTGGAACGGGCGGCCTATGTCCTGAGAGAAGCCTTCGACTACCCCTACAAGCAGGTCGCGGACATCCTGGAAACGAGTGAGGCCAACACCCGCCAGCTGGTGAGCCGTGCGCGCAAGCACCTGGCCTCCGAGCGCAGGGAGCGCGTCAGCCCGGTTGATCACAAACGGCTGCTGGAGGTGTTCCTCGCCGCCGCGCAGACGGGCAATCTGGCGGCGCTCGAGGACGTCCTCGCCGCGGACGTCGTCAGCTGGTCCGACGGCGGCGGGGTGCGCGGCGCGTCGAAGATCCCGGTCGTCGGACGTCCGCGCGTCTCCAAGTACCTCGCGGCGTTCGCGCCCCGGTTCTGGCCCCAGGCGGACATCCGGTGGGTCGAGGCCAACGGACGGCCGGCCGTCCTTGTCTCCGCCGACGGGAATGCCGTGGCCCTGCTGTCCGTCGACGCGTCCGCCGAGGGGATCGACCGGATCATGTGGGTGATGAATCCGGCCAAGCTGCTGCCCTACGTGGCGTCCCTGAGCGCCTGAGACCTCCCGCAGCAGTCGGTGGTGGGGTCCCGGCCGTGTCACAAGTGGGGGGACCTGTCGGTCTACCAGTTATCCGGACCCCAGGGTTCTCCCAGACTTGAAGGACACACGACGTGACGATGGTCATGAGCGGCAGGGTGGCCCTTGCCCGCGGACGGATGTGCTGCCCTACCCGCCAGACAAGAACACCCGCAGAGGCCGGCTCCTCCCCTTCCACCGCCTTGCCTGTTCTGTGCGGGCGGGGGAGGTCCTGGCCGGGCGGGCACCGTGACGACACCGGAGTCATGCTGTGAACGACCAGATCAGGTTGCCCGATCTGTCCACCGACAAGGACTTCGAGGGGGAGTCCTTCTCCCCCATCTACTCCACGACCGTGACCGTCAGCGGCGGCACTGCCGCGCACGGGCGAGCCACGGGGAGAGCACGGTCGGCCGACGGGGCCATGGATCTTGACCTGCGTATGCCCGCCGAGCTCGGCGGGGACGGTCGGGGAAACAACCCCGAGCAGTTGTTCGCCGCCGGCTTCGCGGCCTGCTACCACGGGGCCCTGAGCCTGGTGGCGCGGCGGGAGGCACTCGATCCTGCCGCAATCTCCGTGGAGGCGACCGTGGCGTTCGGGCGGGATCCGGAAGACGGCGGCTATCTGCTGCACGTCGACCTGCTGGTCAGGTGGCCAGGCGTCACTTCGGAGATCGCCACTCCCCTCCTGGAGAAGGCCGAATCACTGTCCCCCTACGCCAAGATGGCCGGGCAGGGAACGCCGACAACCATCCTGTTGGCTTCCTAGCCCCGACTTCAGGGCCGTGGGGGGGGGGGGCGGTGGGGGGGACAGACCCCCCCACCCCCCAGGCGGGGCGG
>NZ_JBHWJT010000003.1:34923-100562 GCF_042731325.1 Streptomyces sp. NPDC059866
GTCCGAAGTGACCTCACTTCGGACAGCGCACGGCCCTGTGTGTGGAGGCCAGGAAGCGCGCCTGGTCAGGACGGGAACCACCGCTCCTCCCTCGCCTTGATGGTGTGACACGCTGCGTCGTACGGCCACCTGTCACGGGCATGGTGTGTGACGGTGTGGCCGGGCTGAGGCTGCACACGGTGTGTCGGTCGCAGGTGCCGCCCCTGGACCTTCTGCCGTATCCGCCGGGTATGCGACTTCCATGGCGAGGTGCGGCCCTGCCGCGCGTGGGCGGGGTCCAGGGGCCGCCGCCGCGGTCCTGGCCGGGCCGATGTCACAGGATCCACGTCTGTCCGGTCTGAGTTGTCGAGCGGACGAATAAGGAGAGCCGCGGCACCAGATCTGCTGAGGCCCCTCTCGAACTTCGATGAGACCGATCGCCCTGGTGGTTGTGGTGTGTGGTGGTGTGAGAGAGGGAGGATGCCGTATGGACCGTGGCGATGACGCGGTACCGATCGCGGAGCTGCTCGACGAGCGGCGGCACCTGCTCGATGTCGCCTACTGGATGCTGGGCAACAGTGTGGAGGCCGAGAGTGTCATAGACGCGACCTACCGGCGCTGGTACGCCCTGTCCGACCCGGTGCGCGCCCGGATCACGACGCCGCGCTCCTGGCTGGCGAAAGTGGCCGGCAGTATCTGCCTGGCCCGCCTGACCCTGCCCGACCGCACCGGCCAGGATCACCCGACCCGCACCGCACCGCAGGCCGCCGAAATCCCCGAGACGCTGGAGCAACAGATCAGCGGGGTGTTGCTGGACGCGCTGGATGCCCTGCCTCCCGCCGAGCGGGCGGCGTTCGTCCTCAACGACGTCTTCGGCATGGCCCCGGGCGCGGTCGCCGACATCGTGCGCCAGAGCGAACCGGAATGCGCCGAACTGGCCGACCGCGCCCGTCGCAGCCTGCGCGCCCGCCGCGCACGGCCCACCCCACCCCAGCAGCACGACGCCCTGGCCCGCGCCCTCCACCAGGCCTGCACCACCCAGGACGAAGCCCTCCTGGCCTCACTGCTCGCCCCCGACGCCACGGCCTTCTTCGACGGCGGCGGCAAGGTCAGGGCCCTGGTCAAACCCGTCCACGGCAACATCCCCGTCGCCCGCAGCCTGCTCACCCTCCTCACCCGCCACCCCCGCACCACCCTCGACACCCACTCCGTCAACGGACGCACTGGCCTCCTCGTACGGTACGACCACCAAGTCGTCGCCATCATCAGCCTCGACATCGCGGGCCCTCACATCGTCCAGGTCTGGATCATCCTCAATCCCGACAAACTCCGCGCCTGGAACCAACCCAGCGCTCCTCCCGGCCCGCCGAGGCCGCACAACGACTCGCCCGGGCAACCCGGGGACTGAGGCCACCAGCAGCGGCGCTTCCGCCACGAACGGGCCGACCGAACGCGGGGCGGCAATTCGGTACGGCAAACCTGTCACAGAGCGGGGATCCACCCGGTCAATGAAGCGGACGCGATCGGAACAGCTGTTACTCGGAGGAACGGAGACAGCAGGATCATGGATCTCGAGTCATCCCCCGCGGAAAGCACCCTGGACGATGCCGTGGCTGTCTTCGTGGAGCTCCGTCCACGCCTTTTCGGCATCGCATACCGTGTGCTGGGAAGCGCGGTCGAGGCTGAAGACGTGGTTCAGGAAGTCTGGCTGCGCTGGCAGAGAACCGACCGCTCGGTGGTGGTCAGCCCTGTGGCCTTTCTGTCGAGTACGACCACCAGGCTGGCCATCAACGTGGCTCAGTCGGCCCGTGTACGCCGCGAAACCTACATCGGCCCGTGGCTTCCCGAACCCGTGGACACGAGCACCGATCCCGAGCTGGGCGCCGAGCGGGCCGAAGCCCTGGAATTTGCGCTGCTCCTCGTACTGGAAAAGCTGACTCCCACGGAGCGGGCCGCATACGTGCTACGGGAGGCGTTCGACTACGCCTATGCCGAGATCGCGGAAATGCTCCAGCTCAGTCTCGTCAACGTCCGGAAGATCGTGAGCCGGGCCCGCAAGCATCTCGCGGCCGACCAGCGGGAGACCGTGGACACGGCGGTGCACCGACAACTTCTCGAAGCCTTCGTCTCGGCAGCGCAGACGGGGAATGTCGCCTCACTGGAGGCCCTCCTCACACCGGATGCCGTCAGCCTGTCCGACGGCAACGGCATCCGGGGCGCCGCTCGCGTCCCCGTTCTGGGCCGCGCACGCGTGGCGAACCTGGCAACGGCCACTCGGCGGTTCTGGGGCGTGGCGGACGTCCGCCCCGTGGAGGCCAACGGACGCAGCGGCGTGCTGCTCTACCGGGACGGCCGGCCCGCGACCTTCATGACGATAGCGGCCTCCCAGGAAGGCGTTCACCAGGTGATGTGGGTGTTCAACCCGAGCAAGATCGCCGCGTTCATCGACTCGCGTACCCGCCACACCACAGTGCGCGGCGCCTGATCACGAGCTGTGGCCACACGGCCTTACGCCTGCCAGCCTGCTGTCGCAGTAGCGCGCTTCTGCCACTGTCTCACGCCCGGACCATTCGGCTCCCACCGGTCGCAGAACTGCCGCAGCGCCTCGCATCTGGTCAGCATGGCGGCCCTGCGGACCGGCCAGGGCGGCACCTCCCCACCGTAGGCCCGGAAGAAGTGGCCGAGTGCATGGCGTGACTCGGGGTGGTGCATCCGCACGATCCACTCGCACCATGCCAGGTCCTCGACCGGATCCCCGAGGTGCGCGAACTCCCAGTCGACCACTGCGGTGACCTCGAAGGTGTCGGGATCGAGCAGCACGTTGTGGGGGCCGAAGTCACCGTGCACGAGCACCTTGCCCGCCCTGTGCGCGCCCACCGTCAGCACGCTCGGTGCGGTTCCGTGGATGCGGCGCAACAGCTTCCCGCAGCTCGCGAGGACCGCCGCAGGTTGACCGGCGTCCAGGAGTTCCTGGCCGGGCACGCCGGCCACGAAGCCGAGCGTAAGGGTGGCCGCGGTCGCTGCGTGTACCGGCGGCACGGGCAACCGGCCCCGGAGCCTGGTCAGCAGTGCGTGTTCGCGACGGAGCCTGAGTTCGGCATCGGGACCTTCATAGGTCTTCTCCACGAGGGCACCGTCGCCGACGGTGCGGTTGGTGTAGCCGTGCTTCAGCGGACGCATCCGCCGATCATCGGCCACAGGCAGCACTTCGGCTACGCGCTGCCGCCCATAGTCACTTGACTGATGCTTCAGGTCTCAACCGGCCCCCAGACTTCTGGCGACCCGATGTACCGGTCGGACACCGATCAGTAACCCTCGGGGCAGGAAGCGGGGAAGGGATGAATCGATGACCAGGAAAGCAGAAGCTGTCCACGGGGGGTGGGTGGACAACCAACCCGAGCTTGTGACGTGCCGGACGGTCGTGCGGCTCATCAGAGGGCAGAGGTATCTGCCGGTCGTAACAGAATTCCACTACGACAGCGTCGACCCGTATTCAGTGTGCGTGATATTCAATGCGCACACCGATATGACCGTCGAGTGGAGATTCGGGCGCGAGCTCCTGTTGTCCGGCCAGAAGCAGCTCAGTGGTGCCGGCGACGTCCAGATCTGGCCTTCCGAAATCCACGGTTCCGGCGTGGTATTCATCTCGTTGCGCTCGGGTGCAGAAATGGACGTTGTGGCCGCGCCGGCAAAGGTGATCGACGCGTTCCTCGAGCGCATCCTGGAACTTGTACCTCTGGGGGAAGAAGAACGTCACTTGGGTATCGACAGCCCTGTCAGTCAGCTGCTGGACGAAATATGACGTGACCATCTGTGTGACTCCGTGTCGTGCACGATCACTCGCCGTGCGACGAGTCGTCGTGCACCGCTCACCCGATGGCGAACACCCATCTGCTGCGAGAAATCGCCGGACGGGTAGCATGTGGCGCGAAGTAAGCCGTTTCAGAGGAACCTCCACATGCTCAGCCCACTGCCCATCGTGCCGACGACCGGACACCCGGCGAGGCCCGCACCCGCGCGATGATCGGCCGTGATGAGGAGCTGCGCAGCCTGCGCGGTCTGCTGACGGACGCGGCGGCCGGGCAGGGCGGCGCGCTGTTGGTCCACGGCACCGCCGGTGTCGGAAAGTCGGCTCTGTTGCGCACGGTCGGCGCCGAGGCGGCCGACAGCGGTTTCAGGGTGTTGCGCACATCCGGGGTGGAGACCGAGCAGTGGCTGCCGTTCGCCGCACTGCAGCTGCTGCTGCAACCGGCCGCCGACGGTATCGAGAACCTGCCGGAGCCGCAGCGGGAGGCGCTGACCGACGCGTTCAGCGCCACGGAGACCGAGCCCCAGGCATTCCGGGTCGGACTGGCCGTACTCGAACTGCTCGCCGACGCAGCCGACCAGCAGCCACTCCTGCTGCTGCTCGACGATCTGCAGTGGTTCGATTCGTCCAGCCGGGACGTGCTGAGGTTCGTCTCCCGGCGCACCCGCGACCTTCCCATCCTGGTCATCGCTGCCGCCCGGATCCACTCCACCGACGAGTTCAGCCTGGGCATGTACCCGGACCTCCATCTGGAACCGCTCGGCCGGGCGGCGGCCGCCGATCTGCTCGATGCCGGCGCGCCCGGCCTGCCCGCGCCGCTGCGAGCGCTCGTCCTGGAGCGTGCCGCAGGTAATCCGCTGGCCCTGGTCGAGCTGCCCAAGGCGGTGCAGGGCATGTCCGCGCAGTGGGACGACCTGCCGCTGACCCAGCGACTGGAGGCCGCGTTCGCCGCGCGTACCGACTCTGCGAGCCGGGAGTGCCGCACCTTCCTCCTGGCCCTGGCCGCCGAGCCGACCGCACCGCTGAGCCGGCTGCTGGAGGTGTCGAGTCGTCTCTGCGGCTCCGCGGTCTCCGTGGACGCGCTGCAGGAGGCGGTCGACGCGGGCCTGGTCACGCTGGTCGGCCGTACCGCCGAGTTCCGGCATCCGCTGATGCGCTCGGCGATCTACACCCGCGCCACGGTCGCCGACCGGCTGGCCACCCACCGCGCCCTCGCAGCGGCGTTGGCGGACACGCCCGGGCTCCAACTCGCCCACGAGGCAGCTGCCACGCTCGGCCCGGACGAGGATCTGGCCGCCCGGCTCGAGCATTTCGCCGACGCGTCGCAGGCCCGGGGCAAGGTGGCGGCGGCCGTCCCGGCCCTGCGCCAGGCGGCCGAGCTTGTGCAGGACGCGCGCCGCCGCACCGGCATCCTGGTCCGGGCAGCCGAGCTGTCCGCCGAGATCAACGACCGCGTCAACGCCCAGATGCTGCTGGACCGTGCCGACATGAGCGTGCTCGGCCCGGTGGAGCAGGCCCGCCTCATGGTGGTGTCCGACAGGACCGCATTCGAACCGGACGAGCCGCACCGACGGATCCAGGACATGGTCACCGCGGCGGCCGGAGCGATGGATGCGGGAGCCGCGGGCATCGCCGAGGACCTGCTGTGGCGGGCCGCCGCACGATGCTTCTTCCAGGACGGCGACGCACAGGTGCGCGCTCAGGCCGCAGCCGAACTCGATCGCTGGAACCCCGATCCGGACGCCCCCCACGTGCTGACGGTACGGGCATACACCGACCCGTACCGACACGGGGCCGACGTGATCGCACGGCTCCGCAGCATCGAGCCGAACCGCCAGGACGGCCGGATCCTGCACTTCCTCGGCAGCGGCGCAATGGTCGTGGGCGAGATCAGCCGCGCCGCCCGGTACCTGTCGCTGGCGGCTGCGTCCTGGCGGTCGCAGGGCAGGCTCGGGCTGCTCGCCCGTTCTCTGGCCGGCAGCTGGCCGCGGGTGTACCTCGGTCAGCTGGACCGGGCTCGAGAGGAGTCCGGCGAGGGGATCGCCCTGGCGGAGGAGACCGGTGAATGGATCGTCTGGCTGGGGGTGAAGGCGACAGCCGGCCTGGTGGCAGCGCTGCGCGGGGAGACCGAGGCCGCGGCGCGGCTGGTCTACGAACTACGCACCCACAGTCTGTTCTCCGGGATGCCGTTCGTCACGGTGATGGCGCAGCAGATCGACGGTCTGCTCGCTCTTTTCGACGGCCGCGCCACCGAGGCGTACGACATTCTCGCGCGCGCGTTCGATCCGGCCGACCCGCACTACCACTCCGTGAGCCGCTGGCTGCTCGCGCCGGACCTGGCGGACGCGGCGGTGGCCGCGGGCACCGTCGAGCAGGCCCGGGGCCTGCTCACCGAACTTCCGGAGCTGGCCGACCGGTTGCCCTCGGAAATGATGGTGGTCGCGCGGGCCTACACCGACGCGGTGCTGGCACCCGACGACACAGCTGAGGAGCGGTACGCCGCGGCGCTCACCGCGCTGCCGGCGGACTGGACGTTGGCGCGTGCCCGGCTGCATCTGCACCACGGCCGCCGGCTGCGCCGGCAGCGCCGCAACGTGGACGCCCGGCACCCGCTGCGACTGGCCCGCGACGAGTTCGAACGGGCCGGCGCGCAGCCCTGGGCGGAGATGGCCCTCGAGCAGCTGCGCGCCGCCGGTGAGTCGAGCGGTCGGCGTCACCCGTACGAGAGCGATCAGCTGTCGGCTCAGGAGATGCAGATAGCCGTGCTGGCGTCGCAGGGGCTGAGCAACCGGGAGATCGGCCAGCGGCTGTTCATCTCGCACCGCACCGTCGGGGCCCATCTGTACCGGATCTATCCACGCCTGGGCATCACCAGCCGGGGCAAGCTCGCCACCGCGCTGGCCGCCCTCCACGAAGAACCCGCGGAATGAGCCGTCGGGCTCCGGCTCGGCGCGGATGATCGCCGCGGGCGGGCGTGGAGTCCGGCGGTGACTCGCACGGGGTTGATCGCCGCACCGGGGCGTATGCCGTCCGACTAGGCGTTTTCCGGGAGTTCGTACGAGCCGTACTCCGGGCGACCCGCCAGGTCGTACGTCTGGATGGACACGCCCGCCGCGGTGATCCGGCCGCCGGTGTGCCGGAAGGCGGTCGGGACGGTTCCCTCCGCGAACAGGCGGCGGCCGGCGCCGAGCACGACCGGGAAGGTCAGCAGGTGGACCGTGTCGATCAGGCCGAGCGCGAGCAGCGACCGGGCCAGCGCTCCGCTGCCGTGCACCTGGAGCTCGCCGTCGGTGCGCTCCTTGAGGTCGGCGACCTCCTTGGCGAGGTCACCGCCGATCACGGTCGTGCCGGCCCAGTCGGGGTCGGTGAGGGTGCTGGAGGCGACGTACTTCGGCAGGGCGTTCAGCGGGCCGGCGATCGGGTCGTCGGGGTCGGTCACCTTCGGCCAGTACGCGGCGAAGATGTCGTAGGTACGGCGGCCGAGGAGGAACGCGCCGACGCGTTCGAAGACCTCGTTGACGAACCGGCCGAAGTCCTCGTCGGCGTACGGAACGGTCCAGCCGCCCTGCTCGAAGCCGTCGCGGGTGTCTTCCTGGGGGCCGCCGGGGGCCTGGTGGACGCCGTCGAGGGTGACGAAGGAGGTGAGGACGAGCTTGCCCATGACGGGTGCCTTCTTCCTGGGTCTGCGTGGGCGGATCCTGCTGTCATCAGGTCGGACCCCACCGGCGCCCGCAACTCATCGGTGAGTCGGAAGTTCCGGCCGTGCGACCTCGGTGTCCGTTCGCCGCCAGCACTCTCGTGGGGCCGTCGGTGGAATGGACGCATGACTTCTCGAGGAATCCTCCATGGCAAGGTTGCCCTGGTGACCGGGGGCAGCCGCGGTATCGGAGCGGCGACGGCGGTGCGGCTGGCGCGTGAGGGCGCCGATGTGGCGATCACCTATGTGCACGGCAAGGAGGCGGCGGACGACGTCGTACGGGCCGTCGAGACGCTGGGGCGCCGGGCCGTGGCTCTGCGGGCGGACTCCGCCGACGCGGACGAGGCTGCGGGAGCGGTGCGGCGGACGGCGGAGGCGCTCGGCGGCCTCGACGTGCTGGTGAACAACGTGGGCGTCGGGCTGCTCGGGCCACTGGACAGCATCGCGCTCGCCGATGTGGACCGAGTGCTGTCCGTGAACGTACGCGGCGTGTTCCTGGCCTCCCAGGCGGCCGCGGCGCGCATGACGGACGGCGGACGGATCATCACCGTCGGCACCTGTATGACCCAGCGGGTGCCGGGGCCCGGCGGGACGCTCTACGCGACCAGCAAGTCGGCGCTGATCGGTCTGACGAAGGCCCTGGCGAGGGAGCTGGGCGGACGCGGGATCACCGCGAACATCGTCCATCCCGGGCCGATCGACACCGACATGAACCCGGCCGACGGCCCGTACGCGGCCGGCCAGGCGGCGATGACCGCGTTGGGACGCTTCGGGACGGCCGAGGAGGTGGCGTCGACGGTCGCCCACCTGGCGGGGGCGTCGTACGTCACCGGAGCCGAGTTCTGCGTCGACGGCGGGCACGCGGCGTGAGCCACGCGGGCGCACCGGTGCGGCCCGGTGCGCCCGCGGGTCGGGTGAGGTCAGCCGCCCAGTTCCTGGTGCCGGGCCGCGAGCCGCGTCGCGCCCTCCTGCGTCAGGGAGCCGAACAGGCGCAGGCGGGAGATGCCTCCGTCCGGGAAGATGTCCACGCGCGCGTGCGTGCCGACGGCGGGCGTGGGCAGGACGAAGCGGTGGTTGGTGTCGGGCTGGAGCCGGGTGCGCGGCAGGATCTGCGTCCACTCGCCGTCCTCGCCGTCCCGTACCGACACCGACGCCCAGCCCGCGCTGTTGCCCTTCAGGTACGCGGTGTCGATCTCGATCGCGCGGATCCGGGACCGGTCGACGAGCCGGTAGCGGATCCAGTCGTTGCCCCGGTCGCGGCGGCGGCGGGTCTCCCAGCCGTCGTCCATCTTGCGGGAGCGGCCCGGCTGGATGGTGTTGGTGGCCGGCGAGTAGAACAGGTTGGAGGCATCCTCGACCTGGCCGCCGTTCTCCAGGGCCACCACGTCGAAGGTGCCCAGCACCGACAGCCACTCGGGGTCCGGGACCACCTCGCCGTACACCCGCAGGCGGGCGATGCCGCCGTCGGGGTGCTGGTTGACGCGCAGGTGGGTGAAGCGCTGCTCCACCGACACGGGGAAACCGTTCGCCGCGTGGCCGCCGACCGGGGTGCGCGGGAGAAGCGTCGTCCACTTCACGTCGTCGGCCAGCAGGTCCTGCGGGGACGGGGAGCCGGGCACCGAGGCGCCCTCGATCGAGACCGCCTGAGGGTAGTTGCCGCGGAAGTGGGCCGTGTCGACCACGATGCCCCGGACGACGCCGGGCGCGCCGAGCCGGACCAGCGCCCAGTCGTGGTCGTCGGGCGCGGGCCAGGGGTGCTCGGCGGAGACGCCGCGGCGGCGTCGGGTCTCCCAGCCGTCCATGATCTTGCCCTTGTGCCCGAAGTGTTCGGGGTCGAACTCGGCGCGCTCGGGCACCAGCAGGTTCTCGCGCTGGGCGAAGAACTCGTCGTTGGCGGCGATGACTCCGGCACCGAGGCGGCGGTCGGCGAGGTTGGCGTACTGGGTGAAGGGGAAGTCGGCGGTGCGGTAGTCCGCGTAGGGGTCGCCGCCGGCGTAGGGATTCGCGTCGCCGGTGAAGGTCGCCAAAGGGAATTGATGCTGCGCCGTCACGGTGATCAGGGCTTCCTTTCGAGAGTGGGGATTCAGGGGGTGCGGGTGAGCAGGCACCCCTTCGGTGCGGTGAACTCGCCGTCCGCCACGATGCGTTCGCCGCGCAGCCAGGTGGACTTCACGACGCCGCTGAGGGTCTTGCCGGCGTACGCCGTGACGCGGTTGCGGTGCTGGAGGGCCGCGGGGTCCACGGTGAAGGTCTCGTCGGGTGCGAGGACGGCGAAGTCGGCGTCCCGGCCGGCCTCGATGGCGCCCTTGTGCCCCAGTCCGACCAGTTCCGCCGTCCGCGTGGACATCCAGCGGACGACGTCCTCCAGGGTGTGCCCGCGCTTGCGGGCCTCGGTCCACACCGCCGCCAGGCTGAGCTGGAGGCCGGAGATGCCGCCCCAGGCGGTGGCGAAGTCGTCGGTCTTGAGGTCGGCGGTCGACGGCGAGTGGTCGGTGACCACGCAGTCGATGGTGCCGTCGGCCAGCGCCTGCCAGAGCAGGTCCTGGTTGGCGGCCTCGCGGATGGGCGGACAGCACTTGAACTCGCTGGCCCCGTCCGGGACTTCCTCGGCCGTCAGGGTCAGGTAGTGGGGGCACGTCTCGACGGTGAGCCGGACGCCCTCGGCGCGGGCCTCGGCGATCAGCGGCAGTGCGTCGCTGGAGGAGAGGTGCAGCACGTGCACGCGCGCGTGGAGGCGCTTGGCCTGCGCGATGAGGTGGGCGATCGCGGTGTCCTCGGCGTCGCGGGGCCGCGAGGCGAGGAAGTGGGCGTACTTCGGTCCGCCCTGCTGCGGGGCGGCGGCGAGATGGTGCGGGTCCTCGGCGTGCACGATCAGCAGGCCGTCGAAGGCGGCGATCTCGGCCAGGGACCGGGCGAGTTGCTCATGGTCGAGGTGGGGGAACTCGTCCACACCGGACGGCGACAGGAAGGCCTTGAAGCCGAAGACGCCGGCGTCGTGCAGCGGGCGGAGGTCCTTGACGTTGCCGGGCAGGGCGCCGCCCCAGAAGCCGACGTCGATGTGGGCCTTGTCGGCGGCGGCCTTCTGTTTCGTACGGAGGTTCTCGACCGTGGTCGTCGGCGGGAGGGAGTTGAGCGGCATGTCGACGAGGGTGGTGATGCCACCGGCCGCCGCCGCGCGCGTGGCGGTCCAGAAGCCCTCCCACTCGGTGCGGCCGGGGTCGTTGACGTGCACGTGGGTGTCGACCAGGCCGGGCAGCAGGACGTGGTCGCCGACATCCTCCACGCGGACGCCCCCGACGGGAGCGTCGTACGGCAGTACGGCTGCGATCCTGCCCCCGGCGACCGCGACCGACGCGGCGCGCGTTCCCTCGGGTGTGATGACGCGCGTCGAGCGCAGCACCAGTTCAGCGTCGGACACCCGGACCCCTCTCTGCCGCCGTTGACTTCCGCGTAACGGAATTCAACTTTCTGTTGAAGGAGTCTTCACCCCCGTTCCTGCGCCGTCAAGGGCACACTTCTCCACGGTGCACCCGACGCCCGCTCTCTGGACGTTTCCACAAAGCGGAATTAGCATTCCAACACGCAGAACGTAGCTACGCACAAGCGGGGAGTCGACCGACTGCCGGGTAGGCTGCTGCCTTTCCCGCCCGTTCTGCCTGTGCCGAAAGGAACGCGCCGTGCCGACGTCCAGCGCCAGCACCACCGACTCCGCCAAGCCCGCAGGCGGCGGCGGTGTCCAGTCCCTCGAGCGCGCCTTCGATCTGCTGGAGCGGATGGCGGACGCGGGCGGTGAGGTCGGCCTGAGCGAGCTCTCCGCGAGCAGCGGGCTGCCGCTGCCCACCATCCACCGCCTCATGCGGACGCTCGTTGCGTGCGGTTACGTCCGCCAGCAGCCCAACCGCCGCTACGCGCTCGGCCCGCGGCTGATCCGCCTCGGCGAGTCCGCCTCCCGGCTGCTCGGCACCTGGGCCCGCCCCTACCTCGCCCGACTGGTCGAGGAGACCGGCGAGACGGCCAACATGGCACTGCTCGACGGCGACGAGATCGTCTATGTGGCCCAGGTGCCGTCCAAGCACTCGATGCGCATGTTCACCGAGGTCGGCCGGCGCGTCCTGCCGCACTCCACGGGCGTCGGCAAGGCGCTGCTCGCCGGTTTCCCGGACGACGAGGTGCGCTCCCTGCTCTCCCGCACCGGGATGCCCGCCGCGACGGAGAAGACGATCATCACGCCGGACGGCTTTCTCGCCGCGCTCGACGACGTGCGCCGCCTCGGCTACGCCGTCGACGACAACGAGCAGGAGATCGGTGTGCGCTGCCTGGCGGTGTCGGTGCCCGACTCCCCCACCGCCGCCGCGATCTCGATCTCGGGCCCGGCGGGGCGGGTGACGGAGGCGGCGACGGACCGGATCGTGCCGGTGCTCCAGCAGGTGGCGACGGAACTGTCCCAGGCGTTGGCGAGTTCCGGCGCCTGAGTCCGCCGACGGGTACGGGTCAGCGGCGCGGCGGCGGGCCGAACAGCTCCACCGCGCTGCGTACGTCCGACAGCCCTCGCGACAGCGCGCTCACGGAGCCGATCGCGCCGGCGATCAGCAGCAGGGAGCGGCGCAGCCGGGGGATCTCGGGGGTGCCGTCGGAGGTCATCGCGGCGAGCGCCGCAAGCTCGTCCTCGGCAACGGCCCGGTCGGGGAACTCGGCAGGGTGCGCGGCGAGTTCGCGACGCAGCCGGGACACGGCGGTCCGCAGTTCCGCCACTCTCGGATCCTCGTCGCTGCCGGTCACTGACCTCTGCCCCAAGCTCCGCAACACAGCTCTCCCCCCTGGCACGCCGTTGTGCGCAGTGATGTCCGATCCCGCCGTGCGGCCCCGTGGCGTTGGGCGGGCGCCGGGGGACGCGGGCCAGTAAACGCCACCCGGTACGGATGCGCCACCGCGGGGACCGAAATTCAGTCCGTGGAGACCGCCGAGTCCACCCGGGGTCAGGTATGCAGGACCCATGACGGATCGCAACGAACAGCCCGTCGCGGGACTGCTCCTCGCCGCGGGCGGTGGACGCCGGCTCGGCGGACGGCCCAAGGCACTGCTCGAACACCGGGGCCGACCGCTGGTCGAACACGCGGTGGCGGTGCTGCGCGCGGCCGGGTGCACCCGCGTGCATGTGGTCCTGGGGGCCGGCGCGGACGCCGTACGGGAGCGGGCGGAGCTGCCCGGCTGTGTGCTCGTGGACAACCCGCGCTGGAAGCAGGGCATGGGCACCTCACTGTGCGCCGGGCTGGACTCGCTCGCCGGGACGACGGCGCGGGCCGCGCTGGTCTCGCTGGTCGACCAGCCCGGCATCGGCCCCGAAGCGGTGGCCCGGGTGCTCGCCGCCCACCGGGGCGAGTCGTCGCTGGCGTCGGCCGCATACGACGGGGTGCGCGGTCACCCGGTCCTCCTGGGCGCCGTCCACTGGGCGGGCATCGCCGCGACTGCGACCGGCGACCGGGGGGCACGCGCCTATCTGAAGGCCCATGAGCAGGAGATCACGCTCGTCGAGTGCGGGGACGTGGCCCGCGCCTTCGACATCGACACCGAGGCCGACCTGGTCCACCTTGAGTGAGCGGGGTGGCACCGAGCGCCACCTTGCCTCGACCCGGAGAATCTCGACATCAACAAACCATTGAACTTCCACCATGAGGAAACTAGTATCCACTGACCAGAAGCGCCCGAGCCGTCCTACGGGCGTCCACCGCCCCCTTCGTGCCCCTGGCACCCGGTGCCACGGCACGGCGGTGATGCACGTGGTTCGCTGAAGTAGCTCGCTGAAGGAAGTGACAGCTCATGTCCGCACCAGCGCCGTCTCCGCTGGCCATCGTCGACGCCGAGCCCCTGCCCCGGCAGGAGGAGGTCCTCACCGACGCGGCGCTCGCCTTCGTGGCCGAGCTGCACCGCCGGTTCACGCCCCGGCGTGACGAACTCCTCGCCCGCCGCGCGGAACGCCGCGCCGAGATCGCCCGCACCTCCACGCTCGACTTCCTCCCGGAGACCGCACAGATCCGCGAGGACCCCACCTGGCGCGTCGCGCCCGCCCCGGCCGCGCTGAACGACCGCCGGGTCGAGATCACCGGCCCCACCGACCGCAAGATGACCATCAACGCCCTGAACTCGGGCGCCAGGGTCTGGCTTGCGGACTTCGAGGACGCATCTGCCCCGACCTGGGAGAACGTCGTCCTCGGCCAGCTCAACCTGATCGACGCCTACACCCGCAGCATCGACTTCACGGACCCGGCGTCGGGCAAGTCGTATGCACTCAAGGCCGATGAGGAGCTGGCGACCGTCGTCATGCGGCCCCGCGGCTGGCACCTGAACGAGCGGCACCTCACCGACCCGGACGGCCGTCCCGTCCCCGGCGCCCTCGTCGACTTCGGCCTGTACTTCTTCCACAACGCCCAGCGCCTGCTCGACCTCGGCAAGGGCCCGTACTTCTACCTCCCGAAGACGGAGTCGCACCTGGAGGCCCGCCTCTGGAACGACGTCTTCGTCTTCGCGCAGGACTACGTCGGCATCCCCCAGGGCACCGTCCGCGCGACCGTCCTGATCGAGACGATCACGGCGGCGTACGAGATGGAGGAGATCCTCTACGAACTCCGCGACCACGCCTCCGGGTTGAACGCCGGCCGCTGGGACTACCTGTTCTCCATCGTCAAGAACTTCCGGGACGGCGGCCCCAGGTTCGTCCTGCCGGACCGCAACGCGGTGACGATGACCGCCCCCTTCATGCGCGCGTACACCGAACTCCTCGTCCGCACCTGCCACAAGCGCGGTGCGCACGCGATCGGCGGCATGGCGGCGTTCATCCCGTCCCGCCGGGACGCCGAGGTCAACAAAGTCGCCTTCGAGAAGGTCCGCGCCGACAAGGACCGCGAGGCGGGTGACGGCTTCGACGGCTCCTGGGTCGCCCACCCCGACCTGGTCCCCCTCGCCATGGAGTCCTTCGACCGGGTGCTCGGCGACAAGCCCCACCAGAAGGACCGCCTGCGCGAGGACGTCGACGTCAAGGCGGAAGACCTCATCGCCATCGACTCCCTCGACGCCAAGCCCAGCTACGCGGGACTGGTCAACGCCGTGCAGGTCGGCATCCGCTACATCGAGGCCTGGCTGCGCGGCCTGGGCGCGGTCGCGATCTTCAACCTCATGGAGGACGCGGCCACCGCGGAGATCTCCCGCTCGCAGATCTGGCAGTGGATCAACGCGGGCGTCGTCCTCGACAACGGCGAGCAGGTCACCGCCGCCCTCGCCCGCAAGGTCGCCGCCGAGGAGCTCGCGAACATCCGCGCCGAGATCGGCGAGGAGGCCTTCACGGCCGGCAACTGGCAGCAGGCCCACGACCTGCTGCTGAAGGTCGCCCTCGACGAGGACTACGCGGACTTCCTGACACTGCCCGCGTACGAGCAGCTCAAGGGCTGAGGCTCACGCGTCACGCCGTTTTGTCCGAGTGGCCCAGGGACTTCTCCGGGGCCACTCGGTCGCGTACGAGCCGCTTGACCGCCGTCGGCTCGGGGAAGCCCTGCTCGCGGCGGTCCCACACCACCTCGTCGTTCACCCGCACGACGAAGACCCCGCCGGTGCCCGGCTTCAGCGACAGCTCGGTCAGCTCGGCCTCGAACGTCGTCAGCAGCTCCTGCGCCAGCCAGGCGGCGCGGGGCAGCCACCGGCACTGGGTGCAGTACTCGATCTGGACTCGGTGGGTCATCCCAGGTGCACCGACCAATCCTGTTCCGCCGCCGGTTTGCCGTGCAGGTCGGGGACCCGCTTGAGCCACTCCGGGCGGCCCTGCTGTGTCCTCGCCGCGCGCAGCGCCTGCTCGGCGGCGAGTTCCTCCCGGGTGGGGAAGTCCGTGGGCAGCCAGGCCTCGGACGCCGCCACGCGCGCGTGCAGATAGTCCACGTACGCGCGGCGCGCCTCGTCGGGCGTCGCGAAGCCGGGCTCGTCCGCCAGCCAGGCGTCCGGCACCTCCGCCAGCACCTCGCGCAGCAGCTCCTCGGTCACCCGGGGCGCCAGTTCGGCGTCGGCGGCCCGTACGTCGGGCCCGTAGTGACCGAGGGCGTGGTGGCGGAAGTCGTACGCCTTGTCGGGCGCGGAGGTGTCCCAGCGGTGGTGGAAGACCAGGGCGGCGCCGTGGTCGATCAGCCACAGGCGTGGGGGTGCGATGCCGAGCGTGGGCCAGACCATCAGGTTGGAGCTGTGCACCGTGCGGTCGACGTTCACGGTGAGCGCGTCGAGCCAGACGATCCGGCCGGCCTCCAGCGGGTCGACCGGGAAGGTCCCGGCGAGCTCCGGCGTGAAGTCCTTCGCGCCCGGCAGGTAGTCCATGCCCAGGTTGACGCCGGCGCTGGCCGAGTGCAGGTTGCGTACCTCCTGGTGCGGCTCGTGATCGGCGATGGCCGGGTCGAAGTGCACCAGGACCAGTTCGGGGAAGCGCAGGCCGAGGGCGCGGGCCAGTTCACCGACGATCACCTCGGCGACCAGCGCCTTGCGGCCCTGTGCGGAGCCGGTGAACTTCACGACGTACGTCCCCAGGTCGTCGGCCTCGACGACTCCGGGCACGGAGCCGCCGGACCTCAGCGGGGTCACGTATCGAACGGCAGTCACGTCGCGCAGCACACCGGCCAGCGTACGGCAGGTGGCTTCCTTGCCGATCGGCAATTACGCGCTGACCAGCGGGTTGGGCAGCGGCCGGTAGCGGGCGGCGGCGCCGTCCGCGCCGGTCCAGCGCAGCAGCAGGTTGGTCTTGGCGGGGAGCGTGGGCGAGGTGAGCAGGCTGCTGACCTCCGGGAGGTCGTGCCGGGACAGTTCGCGGCGGGCGGCCGGCCACGGGTCGAGGCCGGCGTGGCGCTCGGCGAGGGCCTCGGCGAGCTCCACCAGATGGTTGACGACCAGGCAGTACACCAGCCGCTCCCAGCCGGCTGCCCGTGACACGTCCGGCAGCAGCTTCACGCCCTCGGCGTCCCGGAACAGTGCCTGCACCGGGGTGCCGTCGGCGGCGCAGGCGACCAGCGAGTTCTGCAGGTGCGCCTCCAGTACGACGCCATGGTCGGCGAAGGCCGACAGGACCGGGGGCACGACCTGGCGCAGATACGCCTCCCACCAGCCGGCCGGGTCGACCGGACCGTCCAGCGGGCTGCCCGCGAAGCCCTCCACGAGCCCGGCGGCCAGGAACGGGGTCGCGCCGGGCAGGACATGGCTGCGCACTCCGTCACGGACGAGGACGGCGAGCTCCTCGAAGGCGAAGCCGGCGGTGCGGTAGCCGCGGTCGGTCAGCCAGGCCGCCGGGCCGCCCGCGAAGGCCCTGGTCACCGCGGTGTCGATACGGTGCAGCTTCAGCAGGTCGTGCCGCCACAGCCGCCGTACGTCGTTGGTGATCCGCACATCGAGGCTGAACTTCAGGAACAGGTCGCGCTCGGGGGCGTACACCGTGCGGATCGCGGCCGTCGGCCAGGCGGGCCACTCGGTGGTGCCGAGGCGGATCAGACGGCCGTCGGCGAAGGCCGGGGCGAGGTCGCGGGCGGTGAGGTCGAGCTGCCAGGGGTGGGCGGGCAGCAGCCGGTAGCCGGGCGGGGCCTGCCCGAGTGCGTCGAGCGCCGCGGTGTCGCCCTCCTCGACGACGGTGTCCTCGCGCAGCCCGAGCAGGACCAGCGGAAAACGGGCGTGCGCCTCGGGCGCGTACGGCAGCCAGCCGGCCACCGGGCCGCCGCCGCGGGCCTTGGGGGCGGGGTGGTGGGGGTGGCCGGTGACGAGGGACTGCTCGGAGCGCAGATAGGGGTCGTCGGGCGGGGTGGCGCGGGCGCGGGCGGCGAGCAGGGCGGCGACGGCGTTGCGGCTGTCGAGCATCTCCGCGGGCAGCTCGTGGTTGGGCAGACCCGTGTGGCGGTGCAGTTCCTCGGCCACGAGCTTGACGAGTTCGGTGTGGTCGAGGCGATGCCAGCGGCCGGCCGCGTACAGCTCCGGTTCCACGGGCCGCCGCCCGCCGTGCACCCGCAGCAGCCGGTCCACGCCGGGCAGCCGGTGGACCCCCGGCCGGCCCGGAAGCGGCAGCGCCACCTCGCGCAGCAGGCAGTTGAGCAGCGGCGCCGCCGCATACGCGTCGGCCCGGTCGGCGACGTCGTCACGTGCTGGGGCGGCTGCGCCGACGGGCGGGAGGATGGGGTCCACGCGTTCCACTCGTTCCCTACGGTTCATATGTGCGGAGACGATCAGTATCGCTGTCGTCACAGCCCGCCGTGACCGCCCTGTCCGCGCCCGAGCCGTTTCGAGGAGCCCGCCCGTGCACCGTCCCCCCACCGCCGAGGCCGAGGTCGCCGACGAGCTGTCCGTCCTGCGCCCGGACCTCGCCGCGCGGTACGCGGCCGAGCTGCCCGGCGCCCGGGCGGCCGTGCTGACCCGGCTGTGGCGTGCGCTGACTCATGAGCCGCTGCCCTGGGTCGAGGACCGCACCCCCGACCGGGACGGCCTCACCCTGCGCCTTCGGGACGGCCGCCGGCTGCACGGACCGGCCCCGGATCCGTACGCGACCGCCGCGTACGTCACCGCCGTACGGCTGGACGACGTGACGTACGAGCGTCCGGCACGGCTGATGACGGACCTCGCGGTACCGCACGGCGCGGACCTCGTGGCCGAACTCGACCACAGTGCCGCGTCGTTGGCGCTGTCGCGGGCCGGGCGGCCCTCGCACCCGAAAGAGTGGCCCGCGAGTGACTGGGAGTGGGAGCAGCGGGTGGTGGACGGTCATCCGTTCCATCCCAACTGCCGTTCCCGGCCGGGTTTCTCGGTGGCCGAGCAGCTCGCCTACGCGCCCGAGCACGGGCCGCACGTGGGGCTGGGTCTGGTGCCGGTCCCGGCTCAGGCGTGCCTGGTCACCGGTGAGTGGCCGGACGCCCTGCGGGACGGGCGACGGGTGCTGGTCCCGGTGCACCCGTGGCAGGCGGCACATGTGCTGAAGCGGCCGTGCGAGGCACGGCTCACCGGACACCCGCTGATGTCGCTGCGCACGCTCGCCCTGGACGGCGGACCGCACGTCAAGACCGCGCTGAGCGCCCGCCTGACGTCCTCGGTGCGGGACATCTCGGTCGGGTCGATCGCCGCCTCCATGACGCTGTCCGCGTTCGCCAAGGACATGGCGGCGCACGCGGACGGCCTGCTGCACGTCACCCGCACGCTCGGCGCGGTCACGGACGGGTCGCCCGATCTCGGGGCCGTCCTGCGCGAGTCGCCGCAGGAGTACGCCGGGCCGGGCGAGCAGGTGCTGCCGGTGGCCGCCCTGGCGACCACCGAGCTGCCGGAATCCGCCGCCTGGCTCGGCGAGTTCACCCGGCTGGCCGTCACGGTCGGGCTGCGGCTGCTGGAGCTGGGCATGGCCCTGGAGGCGCACGGCCAGAACCTCCTGGTCGTCCTGTCCGCGACGGGCGCCCCGCTGCGGCTGGTGTACCGCGACCTCGCCGACATCCGGGTCAGCCCGGCCCGGCTGGCCCGGCACGGCATCCCGGTCCCGGAACTGCCCGCCCGGATCCTCACGGACGACGTGCCGGCCCTGCGCCGCAAGCTGTTCGGGTCGCTGGTGGCGGGCGCGCTGGCCGGGACGGCGGGGTCCGGGCCAGCCCTGCGGGCCGCGCTGGAGACCGCCGTACGGGATCTGCCGCGCACCCCGGATCTCGTCGCACTGTGCGAGGAACCCCTGCCCGCGAAGGCGTTGACTCTGATGCGGCTGTCGCCGGGCCTGCCCGGCGACCAGTGGGCCGAGCTGCCCAATCCCCTTCTGTGATCTTCCGTTTTGGTGCGGGACACCACTGCTCCATAAGATCCGCCGATGATCACAAGACAACGGCGGGCGGCAGGAGTCTGCGTCCTGTTCGCCGCGCTGACGGCCGGGATCGCTCTCCCGACCGCGGCGCTCGCCGACGAGACCACGGCCGCCGCGCCCAAGGTCAACCTGGTACTGGACGTCAGCGGTTCGATGCGGGAGCGGGACATCGACGGGCAGTCGCGGATGGCCGCGGCGAAGCAGGCGTTCAACGAGGTGCTGGACGCCACGCCCGAGGACGTACAGCTCGGCATCCGCACGCTCGGCGCCAACTATCCGGGCGACAACCAGAAGACGGGCTGCAAGGACACCGCGCAGCTCTACCCGGTCGGCCCGCTGGACCGCACCGAGGCCAAGGCGGCCGTGGCCACCCTGGCGCCGACCGGGTGGACCCCGATCGGGCCGGCGCTGCTGAAGGCGGCCGACGACCTCGACGGCGGAACCGGCTCCAAGCGCATCGTGCTGATCAGCGACGGCGAGGACACCTGCGCCCCGCTCGACCCGTGCGAGGTGGCCCGCGAGATCGCGGCCAAGGGCATCGGTCTCACCATCGACACCCTGGGCCTGGTGCCCAACACCAAGATGCGGCAGCAGCTCAGCTGCATCGCCGAGGCGACCGGCGGCACGTACACCTCGGTGGAGCACGCCGACGAACTCACCGACCGGGTCAACCAGTTGGTGGACCGCGCCGCCGATCCGGTGGTGACGCCGGTGGCGATGGAGGGCGCCGCGGAATGCGCGAAGGCGCCGGCGCTGGAGTCCGGCCTGTACACCGACCGCGCGGAGTTCGGGCAGCAGCGCTGGTACCGGGTGGACGTACTGCCGGGCCGGGAGCTGCGTGCCTCGGTGAGCCTGTCGGCGGACCGGGACGTGAATCCCGGCTACGGGGTGCTGTTGCGTGCGGTCACGGTGCACGGCCGGGAGATCGTGCGCGGCGAGGCGGCGGGCAACGGCCGTACGGATGTGATCTCGACAGGACTTCGCTACCCGAAGGGGGAGGGCGACGACGATGACGCCGACAAGCCCGCCGCCGAGACCGTGTGCCTCCAGGTCACCCACTCCTTCTCGGCGGCCGTCGGCGTCAAGACCACGCCGGGTCTGCCGCTGGAGCTGACGATCGACGTGGTGGACGAACCGTCGCCGTCGAGCGACGTGGCCGCCTTCGGCCTCGGGCGCGGCTGGTGGCTGCTCGGCATCCTGGTGCTGACCGGCTTCGCCGGGGGTCTGCTGTGGGGCTGGCTGTCGCGCTGGCGGGTCGCGGTCTGGAGGACCAACTGATGCGTACTACGAGGATGTTGGGTGCGAAGATGTGGGGCGCAGCCCTGCTGACGCTCGGGCTGGCCGCGGGCCCCGCGGTGGCCGATGCCACGCCGTCCCCTTCGGGCGAGAGCTCGGCCCCGACCGAGGCGGGCACGTCGTTCCGTACGGCGACCGAGGTCGACCAGGGCCAGACCGCGACGGCGAACGCCTCAGCAGGCGACTACCTGTACTGGTCGTTCCCAGCGGACGCCGGACAGCGCCCGACCGTCAAGGCCACGGTGAAACTGCCGGACACGCACGCCGCCGAGACCTGGCAGATCGACGTGTACGACGGGCTGCGCCGCCGCCAGGCCTGCCAGTACGGCCCACAGACGCGCACCGCCGCATCGGGGGCGGCCTCCGTCGATCTGGCGTGCACGCTGCGCACGATCCGCGCCTGGTCCGAGCCGTGGGCCAACGACCCGCTGCCGGGCACGTACTACATCCGCCTCACCGCGGTGGGCCTGCCCACGTCCGACCTGGGTCTGCCGGTGAGCGCCGAGGTGCGGGTGGACGCCAAGGACATAGGCGGGTCGGCGGCGGTGGACGGCTCGCTGGCCGAGCCGCTGGTGCCCGGGGCCGCCGCCCGGTCCGAGGAGGATGCGTCGGCGTCGGCCGTTCTGTCGAGCATCGAGCCGGAGGACGGCTGGGCGTCGGGCTGGTGGTCCGACCGGTGGGTGTGGACGGCGGTGGGCGGTGCGCTGGCCGCGCTCGCGGGCGTCGGCGGGTATGCGCTGACGCGCGGGTCGGGGCGGCCGCCGAGGGTCTGACCCATGACGTCGAGGCCCGCTGCACCCACCTCGGTGCGGCGGGCGTTTCGCTACACGTCGCGCAATGCCTTGGCGAGCGTCCCGTCGCCGGTCACGGTGATACGGCCGTCCCGCACCGCGTCGGCCACGCTCAACTCCCCCCGCGCCACGGCCGTACAGGTGTCGGTGTTCAGCACCAGCCGCACGTCGGGCTCGGCGGGGGCGGGCCCGTCACCGTACACGGGACCGTCCACGGCACCGGCGTACACATGGAAGTCCCCCTCCTTCAGCCGCACTTCGACGAGCCCCTCACCCTCCAGAGCCCGCAGCAGGGGCAGCGCGAACCAGTGCGCCCGCACCGCGTCCGTCGGCCGCCGCTCCCCCAGCTCGGCCTGCCCCCACACGCCCAGCGCCTGCAGCACCGGCAGCAACTCACGCCCCCGGCCGGTGAGTTCGTACACATAGGCCGCACCGGGCGGCGGCAGCCGACGGCGCGTCGACAGCCCGTCCCGTTCCATGTCCTTCAGCCGCGAGGCGAGTACGTCCGTGCTGACGCCGGGCAGATCCGCGTGCAGGTCCGTGTAGCGGCGGGGGCCGGCGAGGAGTTCGCGGACGATCAGCAGGGTCCAGCGGTCGCCCACGACGTCGAGCGCGCGGGCTGCGGAACAGTACTGGTCGTAGCTTCGGCGAGGTGACATGCGACGCAGTCTAGACATGTCGTTGGACTTTCCAAGCTGAAACTTGGTAAAACCAAGCAACACCAGATACCGGAGGGGCGCATGGAGTTCCGGCAGTCGAGCAAGCTCAGCGAGGTCTGTTACGAGATCCGCGGCCCGGTGATCGAGCAGGCCGACGCGCTGGAGGAAGCGGGCCACAGCGTGCTGCGCCTCAACACCGGCAACCCCGCCGTCTTCGGCTTCGAGGCTCCGGAGGAGATCCTCCAGGACATGATCCGGATGCTCCCGCAGGCGCACGGCTACACCGACTCGCGCGGCATCCTCTCCGCCCGCCGGGCCGTGGCCCAGCGCTACCAGACCCTGGGCCTGGAGGTCGGCGTCGACGACGTCTTCCTCGGCAACGGCGTCTCCGAGCTGGTCTCCATGGCCGTACAGGCACTGGTGGAGGACGGCGACGAAGTCCTCATCCCGGCCCCGGACTTCCCGCTGTGGACGGCGGTGACGACCCTCGCGGGCGGCAAGGCGGTCCACTACCTGTGCGACGAGCAGGCCGACTGGTACCCCGACCTGGACGACATGGCGGCGAAGATCACCGACCGCACCAAGGCCGTCGTCATCATCAACCCCAACAACCCCACCGGCGCGGTCTACCCGAAGGAGATCATCCAGGGCATCCTCGACCTCGCCCGCCGGCACGGACTGATGGTGTTCGCCGACGAGATCTACGACCAGATCCTGTACGACGACGCCGTGCACCACTCGACCGCCGCGCTCGCGCCCGACCTGGTGGTCCTGACCTTCTGCGGACTGTCGAAGACGTACCGGGTGGCGGGCTTCCGCTCCGGCTGGCTGGTGGTGACGGGCCCGAAGCAGCACGCGCGCGACTACCTGGAGGGTCTGACCATGCTGGCCTCCATGCGCCTGTGCGCCAACGCGCCCGCCCAGTACGCCATCCAGGCCGCGCTCGGCGGCCGCCAGTCCATCCGCGAACTGACCGCACCGGGCGGACGGCTGCGCGAACAACGCGACGTGGCCTGGGAGAAGCTCAACGAGATCCCCGGCGTGTCGTGCGTGAAACCCAAGGGTGCGCTGTACGCGTTCCCGCGCATCGATCCCAAGGTGCACAAGATCCACGACGACGAGAAGTTCGTCCTGGACCTGCTGCTGCGGGAGAAGATCCAGGTCGTACAGGGCACGGGCTTCAACTGGCCGACGCCGGATCACTTCCGGATCCTGACGTTGCCGCACGCGGATGATCTGGAGGCGGCGATCGGGCGGATCGGGCGGTTTTTGAGCGGCTATCGGCAGTAGCAGGCTCCTAGCCTGTGCCGCATGGGTGATCTCTTTCTCGTCCGGCACGGGGAGACCGAGTGGTCGCGGTCCGGGCGGCATACCGGGCGGACCGATGTGCCGCTGACCGAGCACGGGCGGGACGAGGCGCGCGCGCTGGTGCCGCTGATCCGCTCGCACCGGATCGGGGCCGCGTTCGTCAGCCCGCTGCAGCGGGCCCGGGAGACGGCGGAGCTGATCGGGCTGCACGGCCCACGGGTCGATGCGGATCTCGCGGAGTGGGACTACGGCGGCTACGAGGGGATCACCACCGTCGAGATCCAGCGTGACCGGCCCGGCTGGTTCCTGTTCGCGGACGGGGTGCTGCCCGGGCCGCCGGAGCATCCCGGCGAGAGCGTGGAACAGGTCGGGGAGCGTGCCGACCGGATGCTGGCCAAGGTGGACGCCGCGCTCGCCAACACCGAGGGGTGTGTGGTGCTGGTGTCGCACGGGCACTTCCTGCGGGTGCTGACGGCGCGGCGGCTGGGGCTGTCTCCGGCGGCCGGCGCGCTGTTCCAGCTGGCGACGGGCACGCTGTGCCGGCTGAGCACGGAGCACGGGCGGCCGGTGATCGCCGGGTGGAATGTCAGACCGCCGTCGTAGCCTTCGAAGCGATGGGAACAGTGGCCGGCGCCGGGAAGGAGCATGCCGTGACACGACCGCCCACCGCCGCCCAGCGGCGTGTCATCGACGCCGCCGATCCGGTCACCGGGCGGCTGCGCGGTACGGAGGCACAGCTCGCGGCGCTGGTGAAGCGGGGGCTCGCCTTCCGGCATCCGCGGCCGCCGCACGATCACTTTCTGACGCCGGCGGGGCATCGAATACGGGAGGCGGCGCCCGAAGCCCCCGAGCCTGCGGTGGAGGCTCCCGCCGCCTCCGGTGTGTTCGCCGCCCGTATCGGCGGTGAGGAGGGCGCCCCGGAGATGGGTCCGGCCCGCGTCCGGGAGGTGCACAGCGCCTGGCAGGGGCTGCTGGAGCTGCGCCGGATGACCAATCCGGACGGTGCCATGGACCGGCCGTGCGGGTGGGAGCGTAAGCATCTGGTGCAGGCCGCCGCGCTCGCCCTGGAGGCGGCCGGTCACCTCCCGGCCGGGCCGGAGCCGGATGCCGCGGGCTACCGGGTTCGGGCGACCCCGCAGCCGGAGGCGGTGGCCGTCCGCGAACCGGATCCCGAGGGGCTGCGGGCCTGCGCGGCCACACTGGAGAAGGCGGGCTGGCAGGTCGGCGAGTACACGGAGCCGCGGACGAGGGCGCGCTATCTCCTGGCTTCTCCGCGACGGATGTAGGGGGCACATGTCAGGATCGGTTGAACCACCGACCGCGGCAGGAGAAGGGGAAGTCGTGACCGAGCCGTTTTCCGTTCCGGTGACCGTCCGTGGGTACGAAACGGATGTGCAGGGGCACCTCAACCAGGCCGTGTACCTCAACTACGCGGAGCATGCCCGCTGGTCGCTGCTGCAGGCCGCCGGCATCAGTCAGGCCGGTCTCATCGGCAAGGGCGTGGGCCCGGTGGCCCTGGAGACGACGATCCGCTACAAGCGGGAGCTGCTCGCGGGCGACGAGGTCGAGGTGACGTGCGCCTTCGACTGGGGCAGCGGCAAGACGTTCCGCATCGAGCAGACGATCCGCAAGACGGACGGCACGGTGGCGGCCGAGATCACGGCGGTCGGCGGCCTCCTCAACCTCGAGGAGCGCAGGCTGGTCACCGATCCCCGGGAGGTCTTCAAAGAGCTGGCGTCGGACCCTAGCCTGTTCGGGCTCTAGGGGCGTATTTCGAAAGTGCTGGTCACAGCCACTCGTTGATGGCTGCGACCAGTACGGTCGCCTCGTAGCGGACGGCGAGCTGGAGTGCACGTCGGTACATCGGGCTGCAGCACCACCCGGCCACGTCCAGGGCGTTCGCAACAACGCGGACTCCGCGAGGGGCGCGGGCTGCTTGGCGGCGATGCGCCACCGGTGGTCAGGGCAACTGCCTGCGGCGGGCCCGGGAGGCCCGCAGATTGACGGCGTTGCCGCAGACGCGTACGTCGTGCCAGACCCCGCTGTTGTTCCGCGAGCGGTCGTAGAAGGCCACAGCGCACTTCTCGGATCGGCAGATCTTCAGTCGCCGCCAGGTGTCGTTCTGCTGCGCGTCGTAGATCTCGCCGAGCAGAGACGAGGTGATCCATCGGGCGCCCCGTCCTTCCGGGTGCACCTCGATCCGACCGTCGGAGGTCAGGGCGAGGCGTAGTGAGCCGGTCGGCTCCGGGCCGGGCCGGGTCGGTTCGGCGTCGGACGGGTTCTGGTGGTTCAGTCCTGCTCGCAGTCGGTCCCGGAGCGCACGCAGCCGGGGCAGGTCCCGCTCCGTGAGCGCGATGTCCGGCGGCCGGCCGGCTCCGGTCGCCTCCGCCCACCGCTCCAGCGCAGCGTTCAGCCACTCCTGCGCAGGTCGCACCTCCTGCAGCAGGTCCGGGTGGCTCGGTCCCCCCACGCCGATGGTGTTGAGCAGGTCTTGCACCAGGGCGAGCCCGCCGGGGGCCGACTCCATCCCAAAGCGTTCAGTGGCCGTATAGGACATACCCAAAGCATAGTCGGTTATGTTGAGACTCACCTTGCTCGACATAGGTGAAAAGCTTACGGTTATGTCTGATGCAGAATCGGGCCAGCAGCGGCGTGAGCCTGGACGGCTTCGGCCTCGCCTGCTGTGGGGGACCTGCCGCTCCGTGCCTACTTCAACGGATACGCGTTGTGGACCTACTGACCACACCGTTCTTCACCTGCGATGCGAAGGAATGACGACACAATGAGTGCTACAGCGGGAACCGCCCTGATCACCGGCGCCTCCTCCGGCATCGGCGCGGTGTACGCCGACCGACTGGCCCGGCGCGGCCACGACCTGATCCTGGTGGCACGCAACCGGGAAAGGCTGGACGCGGTGGCCGAGCGGATCACGACCCGGACCGGCCGCTCGGTGGAGGTCCTGACCGCAGACCTCGGGCAAGCCGAGGATCTGCGCCGCGTCGAACAGGTCCTGCATTCGAACGCGGACATCTCGGTGCTGGTGAACAACGCCGGTTTCGGTGCGGTGTCCACGCTCGTGGACTCGGACGTGGACGCGATGGAATCCATGATCACCCTCAACGCGACCGCACTGACCCGGCTCACCTATGCGTTCACCCCTGGTGCGGTGTCCCGAGGCGGCGGCACCGTGATCAACATCGGATCGATCGTCGCCGTCGTCCCCGAGCTGCTCAACGGCGTCTACGGCGCCTCCAAAGCGTTCGTGCTGGCACTGAGTCAGTCGCTGCGGCACGAGCTGGGCGAGAAGGGACTGCGGGTGCAGGTAGTGCTGCCCGGAGCCACCGCGACGGACTTCTGGGAGATCGCCGGCACCCCGGTGGAGAACCTGCCCCAGGAATGGGTGATGACCGTCGACGACATGGTCGACGCCGCACTCGCGGGGCTCGACGGCGGCGAGTTCGTGACCATCCCGGCACTGCCCGACGCCGAGTTGTGGGATGCCTACCAGGCCGCGCGCCAGGCTCTGAGCGGCAGCCTCTCCGGCTCTCAGCCCGCCGCACGGTACCGGCGCACCTCCACCACGCGATGAGACCGTGTCCTACGGTCACACCAACTCCGGTGCGCGCTCCTCGGCCCCGTCGGATGGACCGTGCGGGTGACGAGGCCGTCGCGCTCGAGATTGCGCAGGGCGAGGGTCAGCATCCGGCGGCTGATCCCCTCGATGCTCCGCTCCAACTCGGTGCTGGGCATGCTGGTCGCGCTCTTCCCTGAGCCACGGGAACAGGCCCGCTCCATCGCGGCGTTCAGCGCGGTCGGCGCGGCGGGCGGAGCCCTCGGCACGTTCCTCGGCGGGGCGCTGACGGAGGCTCTGAACTGGCACTGGATCTTCCTGATCAACCTGCCCATCGGGCTCCCGCCGTTGCTCCTGCTCGCCGGTGACGCCGATCCGGTGGCGGCCACGGCGGAGGTTACCAACTGGCATACCAGGCAGGGACGTTGATGGCGGCGGGGGCGCTGGTGCCGGCGGCCGCGGTGCTGCGGAAGCGGTAGAACTGAGCACAACCATTCGCATACCCCGTGGGTCACACCATGCGGGAACAACCACCTCCAATGGAGACCAGGGGGAAATATGCGATACGCGCGTTCTGTCCTGTCCGCTGCCGCGTTGGCGGCCCTGACGGTGGGCACCACGGCCGCCCTGACGGCGCCCGCCTCCGCCGCACCCAACACCACACCGCAGAAGGTCTGCGGAAGCGGCTACAAGACCGTGAACTCGGCACCCGTCGGCTCGCTGGGCACCGTCTACCTGACGTACAACGCCTCCAACGGCAAGAACTGCGTGGCGACCATCCGCAACAACCCGGGCACCGCCGTGGACATGTCCGCGTGGATCTACGTCCCCGACACCGAGGAATACGGCGAGGACTACGGGCGGTACACGTCGTACGCCGGACCGACCTACGTCTACGGCAAGGCCCACTGCGTCGACTGGGGCGGTCACATCAACAACGTGTATGTACAGGTGACGGGCTCCAACTGCGGTGCCCTGAAGGAGCACCGGGTGACCTTCACCCGCTGACCCGGCACAGTGGCACGGCTCGCCCCGGCAGGACTCGCGGAGTTCTGCCGGGGCGAGCGCGTGTCGCGGTGCGGCGCCCAGGGCCTGTCCGGCGGATCTTGTGACTGATACGAGGCCGGGGCTTGGTTCAGGGCGAGGAGCTCAGGCCGTACGTCGCCGAAAACCTGGCGACAGTCGGAGACCGGACCCGGTAGCGTCCGCAGGCATGTCTCCTTCACTTGAACGTCCCCCGTTTCAGGCCGACGAGCGCACCGCGCTCATTGGCTGGCTGGACCTTCAGCGGCAGATCCTGCGATGGAAGTGCGAGGGCCTCAGCGAGGCGGATGCGCACCGCTCCGTCATCCCGACCTCGCCGGCGATGACGATGGCTGGGCTCATCAGCCATATGCGGTGGGTCGAGCACACCTGGCTGGAGGTGCTGTTCCTTGGTGGAGACGAGACGCAGAACCCGTCCTTCGACGAGACGGACGAGGACGCCGACTGGCGCACCGACGGCGTCACACTGAAGCAGCTGCTCGCGGATTACGAGACCCAGTGCGCCCGAAGCAACGAGATCGTGGCCGCAGCCTCTCTGGACGACGTCGGTCGCCACCATGGCTACCGCTCCGGCAAGGCCAACCTCCGCTGGATGCTCATCCACCTCATCGAGGAGACCGGACGGCATGCCGGACATGCGGACATCGTGCGGGAGCTGCTCGACGGGGCGAAGGGGTACTACTAGCTCTATCCGGCATATCGAGACCTGAGCCAGAGCCGGATCGAGGCCACGGTGACGGTGCCGTGGAAGACGTAGGCGCATTTGTCGAGCCGCGTCGCCACTGCCCGGAAGTCCTTGAGAGCGCTGATCGTCCGACCGGACAGGCCCTAGCCCCGCGGAGAAGGTCCCGGGGCGTGCAGCTCACCGGATGCCGTCTCCAGGACAGCTTTTCCGGAGATCCGACGACCGCGAAGCGCCTCGGCCGCCTCGTCGAAGCGGTCCCAAGATCCTTGCCAGCCGATCTCGACGGTGAGGGCCCCCTCAGCGGCCAGCTCGGTGAGAATGGCCAGGTCAGCGCCGGCGTCGCCCTCGATGACGAAAGAGGTCAGCGACTTGGCCGGGCCGACGGTCGCATACGGCGGAAAGACCGCCGGTTCCCCGGAGGTCCAGCCGACGCTCTGCACGCTGCCCCCGGGAGCGAGCAGGTTCCAGGCCGCGACCAGCTGGGGGCCGCCGACGCTGTCGATGACCACGTCGACCGGTCGCTCGAGTCCCTCCAGGCCGATCAGCACCTCGTCCGCGCCGGCCTCGGCCAACCCCTCTCCGCGGCCTGTCGAGCCCACGGACGCGATGACGTGAGCACCGGCCCGCGCCGCCAACTGGACGGCGAACCGGCCGACTCCCCCGGAGGCACCGGTGACCAGCACCCTCTTGTCCGGACCGAGCCCGGCGGCCCGCAGCGAGCGCAGTGCCGCCACTCCGGCGACCGGCAGAGCAACCGCCTGCGCCAGGTCCAAGCCCTTCGGCACCTTGGCGAGCGCACCCACGTCGATCGCGACGCGCTCAGCGAACGCCCCCGAGGTCAGGGCCACCACCCGGGTGCCCACCACCGGGCCGGTTCCTTCGGCGGCGGCTTGAACCACCACCCCGGCAGCGTCCGAACCGAGCACCGCACCCACGGGGACCCGCCCGGAGCGGGCGTCGTTGAGGTCGCCGTAGTTCAACGAGGCGTGGGAGACGTCCACCAGGACCTCGTTCGGCCCGGGCACGGGGTCAGGCACCTCGGCGAGACGGACGGCGGCGGGTGCGGACGGGTCGACGACGAGAGCACGAACAGGCATGTTTTCCCCCTTGGTTCACGACTTGTAACAGCAGTCATCATCGATAACTCTGCTGCTCATCGGAAGGAGGCACTTTCATGTCACGCAGTCACACCCGTGTTACTGACGCGCTGAGGGACGAAGCCTGCCCGGTCACTGAGGTGCTCGACCGCGTGGCGGGCAAATGGAGCATCGGGATCCTGATCGCCGCCGCCCACGGCCCGGTCCGCTTCACCGAACTCGAACGCTCCATCAACGGCATCAGCCGACGAATGCTCACCCTCAACCTGCGCAGGCTGGAGCGGGACGGACTGCTCGTTCGCACGGTGTATCCGACCGTGCCGCCCAAGGTCGAGTACAGCCTCACTCCCATGGCCCGAGAACTCCACGCCTCGCTGACCGGGCTGGTGGGCTGGGCCGAGCGTCACCGGGCCGCCATCGCCGAGGCCCGGGCCGCCTATGACACCGCGGCGGAGCAGGAACCCCACGCCGGCTGAACGGGCCCGGACCGGCTCTCGGGCTTCCGCGATTCAACGACAGCCAGCGGGGAGCGAAGGGCCCACTCTGGCGTCAAGAGACCTGCATGATCGCAAGGACAGGTCCTGGATGATCTCGATGGGGCGTACGGCGGCGGGATCCGCTCCCCGCCGTACGCCCGTCCACGCGAACGCCGTTACGTGGTCCTCGGTCCTCTCCCGGTACGTCCGCGTCAACCGGCCTCCGTGACGGCGAGGGCATGGCCAGCAGTCCGCCGATGGCCACCGTGGACCACACCACCGCCCCCCCCCCCCAGCACGAGAGCGGTCATCGCCTTGAAGGCCTGGGTGTCCCGGTACGGCGAAGTACGGTCGACTCGACGGTGTACGTCTCCTGCACGTCGTGCGCCTTGCCGTGGAGGACCTTGGGCACCGTGCGGGTGCGGATCTCCTGCTCGATCTTCATCGGTCTGCCTCCGGGGCGGTGGGTGTGCGAGCCCGTACAGAACCCAACTTGAGCTGGGCGGGCCGACGATTGAGCCAAACCGCCGGCGAGGACGATCCGGCCCGTCCCGCGCAACGAAGAGCCCCGGGCGGGAGGGCCAAGGGCTCGTCTGCGGGTGTCAGTTCCGCTGGGCGAGCCAGCGGCGTGTTCCTCCCCTTGGCGGAGCGCAGGCGGCGGGGTCGGCGCAGACGACGATGCACACGTCGGCCACCGACGCTCGGGGGATCCAGTGGGCGACGCCGTCATCCGTCCAGCGACCGCAGTGGGCACAGCGGCCAAAGGCTCGCGGATTGACCATGTCCCAGCACGGCGGGCTCACCGGATGCCCCAGGGGCGGGTCCGGCAGCGCGGGCACTCGCACGGGGGAAACTCCAGGGAGTACACCGGCGCATCGGAAGGAGCAAACGTGACGGACCGTACGGGCGTCCGCTCCAGGGTCTCCGGGTTGATGCGGTACACCTCGATGGTCAGACCGGGATGCGTGGACTCACTGTCTGTAGTTGGCATGTGACTTACCATCGGGCTCACCGGCCCCAGAGCGCGGCGACGAGGGAGGCGTCATTCCGGCGGCGGACGGGGCGTCATTTCGGTGTCGTTAGCCAGCCTTGGCGGGTAGCGTGATCCGTATGAGCACACCGAACGCAACGCTCCGAGCCGTACGGCTCGGTTTACTGATGAGCCAGGATGAGTTCGCCAGGGCGGTGCGCGACGCCGGACAGCGCGCGGGCCAGCCGAACGATGCTACGAAGCGGCTGGTGCAACGCTGGGAGAGCGGTGAGACGGCCACACCCCGGCCGGTGTATGCCCGGGCGCTGGAGATGGTGACTGGCCTGCCGATCGAGTCCCTGGGCTTCGCGGCCCCGGTGCCGCAGGTCCGCGTGACCGGCGACGGCCACGGCGGGCACGACCTACAGGACTCCCCGGTGGGCATCCCGGCTGCCAGCGGCCAGCCCACGTCCCAAGCCTCACCTCGGGGTAACTATTCCGGCATCTGGCTGAGCACATACGAGTACTTCTCCAGCGGCCGGGACTCGACCTTCATGGGCAAGCACTACGTGGTGCTGCTCCAGCACGGCAACCGGCTGACGGGCCGCAGCCTGCCCCAGGGCTCGCTGAACCCGGACAGTCCGCTGACGCTGGACCTCCAGGTGGACGGCAGCATCATCACCGGCACGTGGACCGAGCAGACCGCGAGCGAGGGCTACTACCGAGGCGCGCGGTACTTCGGTGCGCTGCAGATGCTGGTGGAGCCGACCGGCCGCCGCATGGCGGGCAAGTGGGTCGGATTCGGCAAGGAGTTCGACGTGAACACGGGTCCGTGGGAGCTGCAGTTCATGGACGCCGACACCAGCAAGGCCACCATCGCCAAGTACAACAAGGCGCCTGAATGAGCCGGGACCGAGCAGCCCTGAGCGCCTGCCGGGTTGTCAGGTCGCACCGCCCACGGCGCTGATCCCTTACCTGGACGTGGCAGTGGCGGTGGCGTCGCCAGGGATCGCGAACATGGTCCCGGCCTGGGTGGCCAGCGCGGCGATCGCGGCGACGGCGAAGGCCATCAGGCCGAGTGAGGGCAGTGCGAGGGCGAGGGCGAGGAAGAAGACGGCGGGGGCGGCCAGGCCCATGATCAGGCCGTCGAGGACGGCGACGGCGGCGTTCGGGCCGTGGGTGCGGTGGGTGAAGACGGCCATCACGACGCCGAACACCGGGAACGGGGACAGGAGTCCGGCCAGATGCGGGCCGATGATCGGGGCGAGGCCGATGATGCCCATCACCACGCCGGTGGCCACGATCATGCGCAGCGGGAGGTCCCAGCCGGGCGGGTTCGCTGGCTCGACCGGTTCGTCGGTGGTGCGGCCGGCGCGGCGGGTGATCGCGAACCCGGCGACGAGTGCCGCCAACACGAGCAGGAACGTGGGTACCGCGGGCCAGTTCAGGTAGGCCAGGACCGTGGTGGCCGCGGCGAACGTCACGCAGCCGGTGACGAACGCGGCGGTCATACCGTGGTGGGCGAGGGCTCGGTAGGCGAGGGCGAAGGCGAGTTGGGAGATGGTCCCGGCGAGCATGCCGATGGCGGCGTGTCCGGCGAAGGCGTTTCCGTGGTCGGTGGCGAGGAAGAACGCGACGGGACCGGAGGTCAGCGGCAGGGCGACGAGCCAGCCGCCGACCTGGTGGCCCCAGCGGCGCCCGGCCAGGCTGGCACCACCGATCAGCAGCGGGGTGACCACGACCTTGACCGCGACGTTTTGCACGGGAATCTCTCCTACTCTCTGGGGGCAGGCACCGCGGGTGCCCGCGTTGAAGGTGTGGGGCTCATGCAACGCAACAAGCCCGCCAGGCGAAGCTCCGCGCCGGTCAGGGCGCGAAGAAGGTGCTGGACAGGGCGACGCAGACGGCGGTTCCCGCGAAGACGCTGAGCAGCGCGTTGCGGCGCCACAGGTGCAGTCCGACGGTGACCGCGAGCCCGGCCAGCGGGGCGAGCGCCCGGGTCTCGGTGAGCGGGAGGGTGCGCAGGGTGTAGAGGCTGAGGATCACCATCACGCCGGCGGGCATGCGGGTGCTGAGGTACTGGATGGCCTTGCTGGAACGCAGCGGTTCCAGGGCGGTGAAGGGCAGCGCGCGCAGCCCCCACGTGATGGCACAGCAGACGCCGGCGACAGCGATCAGGTAGCGGGTGTCAGGCATGGGCGGGCCCCCGGCGGGTGGCGAAGTGGCGGGCCAGCAGGGCGGCGGTGAACAGGCAGAACGCGGTGAGCAGCATCTGGCCGGGGGTGATCAGGCGGGCGATCAGCGCGGCGAGTGCGGCCAGGAGCGGGATGGGCAGGTCGTGGCGGCGCTCGCGGATGGCGTCCAGGGCCAGGACGACGAGCAGGGCGGTCATGGCGAAGTCGAGGCCGGTGATGCGCGGCGGGAGCAGCGAGCCGACCAGGGCGCCGGTGAGTGAACCGGCCACGCAGTACAGGTGGTTGAACGCCTGAAAGGACACGATGCGCGGGCTCGACCAGTCGCGGGCCTGGCCACCGGTGGTCATGGCGTACGCCTCATCGCTCAGCGCGAAGGTGCTGTAGAGCTTGGCCAGGCGGCCGTTGACGCGGTGCAGGGGGAAGGACAGCGCGTAGAACGCGTGGCGGCCGTTGACCAGCAGTGTGGTCAGCCCCACGGTGACCAGCGGCGTGGCTGCCAGAAGCATCGGGACCAGCAGGAACTCCAGCGTGCCGGTGTACATGACGGCGGAGAACATGGGCCCCGACCACCACGGCAGTCCGGAGTGGGTGATCAGCATTCCGAAGGCCAGGCCCATCGGGACCAGGCCCAGGCCCACGGAGGCAGAGTCCTTGAGCGCGGCCGTCATCTCGGTGCGTATGCGGGCCCGGGGCGGAGCGAGGGCAGACCGAAGCTGGTCGGCCACGGAGACCTGAGGTGTTCCCATGCTGCAATGTTAGGAAGAACTGCGCCTTATTTGGTTGCCGATAATTGGCCTATAATGCCGCTGTGCGCAATGAAATTAGAATCGATGCGATCGACAGTCAAATTTTGTTTCACCTGCGTCAGGACGGTCGGCTGACGAACGTCGAGGTCGCGAAGCGGGTCGGCCTCACGCCACCATCGTGCCTCCGGCGGGTCAAGCGCCTGGAGGAGGTCGGCATCATCGCCGGCTACCGGGCCGTCATCGATCCCGACGCGATGGGCCGCGGCATGGAGGTCCTCGTCGACGTCGAGATCTACGCCCAAGACCGCAAGACCATCGAGGAGTTCGAGGCCACCATCGCCTCCTACGACGAAGTCGTCGAGTTCCGCCGCCTGTACGGCAGCCCCCACTACTTCGTCCGCGTCGCCGTCGCCAACAACGCTGCCTACGAGACCTTCCTCATGGACAAGCTCACCGGCCACCCCGCCGTGCAACGCCTCGAATCCCACCTCACCATGAAAACGATCAAGGCCGAAGGCTGATCCGGACGAGGACCCGCACCAGCCCGACTGCCTCCACGGCCGGGGCCGAACGTCTGCGGCTCCCTCATCCGTTCACTGCGAGGCCGCACTGACCTGCGGTGTCAACTAACTCGACCAAGTGTCATCTACCTCGAAAAGTCGCAGCTCAATACGTCGGTAGCTGTGCGCCCCTCTGTTGTCGGCGGCGGCTGTCACACTTTCGTGCATCGCATCTGCTCAAGGGAAGAGGTCCTCCTGCATGGCCGTCATCCACCACACCGTCCTCAAGCCGACCAAGCTGGAACTGCTCACCTCCTGGCTGCCCTCCCGCCCGTGGTATCGCGGTGGCGCGGGCGAACCGAAGTTGGCGAAGGCCGGCGGCTTCCGGCTGGACGACCCGCAAGGCGAGGTCGGCATCGAGTTCATCGTGGTCACCGACGCCTCCGGCCCTCACCTGATCACCTACCTGGTGCCGCTCACCTATCGCGGCGCCCCGCTCGACAGGGCGGAGCACGCCCTCGTCGGCACCATGGAGCACGGCGTGCTGGGGCAGCGCTGGGCCTACGACGGCTGCCAGGACCCCGTGCTGGTCGCCCAGTTGCTGGCCCTGATCGAGGGGCGGGTGCAGGCCCAGGACCAAAACATCAGCGACGTCCCCGACCGGGAGGTCGTCGCTTCCTACACCAGTGAAGGCTCCATCTCCACGGACGTCACCGTCACCGACGATCAAGAAGGCACCGGACTGACCACGCCGCACGGCACGACCCTCCGCTTGCACCGGGTCCTGCAGCCCGCCCCGGACGGCCCGTTTCCTCCTCCACAGGGAGCAACCGGCCACGTCAGCGGCTCCTGGCAGCTGCCGAACGGCTCCCGCGCCCGGGGGGTGTTCGCCGTCTTGCACACCGGCACCCGGGCGTAGCCGCAACATCTTCGTTCACCACCGGAGCCAGATGAGGAGCGCGGCGGCGGTCACTGCGCCGAGGGAGACGCATCCGACCGCCCGCTCGACGGTGTTGCGCTTCTTGTACCGCTCGGCATCAAAGCCCGGCGGCCGTCCACCCCGCGAGCGCCGGCGCGGCGGTCCAGCCGCCTGCACCACTAGGCCGCCGCCCGCCAGATCGTCATGTCCCCGGTCACGAAAGCGATGTGGGGCAGCGCCGTCGACTTCGTCTGGATCACGAGCAGCGCGATGTCCCCGGAGGAGTGTTTGACGCAGATCTCGCTGCCGTTCGCCGCCGCGGCCAGCGGAAGGCGCTGGCCTTCAGGGTCGGAGAGGGCGATACGACACGAGTCGAGGCTCGCCCCGGGCTTCGTGTACAGCAAGGCGAACTCGCTGGTGTCGCTCTCCAGCGCGCAAGTCTGCCCGCACACAAGGCGGATGTCGCCCTTGCGGTCCTTGCGCGGGACTTGGGGGTCGTCGAAACTCACCGAGGTCTTCCCGTCCAGCCAGACGAGGGGGTACGGGGTGGCTTGCAGCGACTTGGACGCGGTCGGGGAGGGCCGCGACTCCTGTGCCCCGCCACCAGTCCATGAACTCTCGGCACCGGGCCCCGACGTCGGCGCGGATGCCGATGACGACGCCGACGACCGTGCGGACTCCGAAGAACCAGGCGTCGACGGTGCGCCGGCGACCCAGTCGCGGAACCTCTCCCCCGCGTCCGCTACCGTCCACGCCAAGCCCATCATCAGCAGCACGCCGGCCGTCACGGTCGCGGTCGTGATCAGCGCGGTACGCCGTCTTCGCGCCTGGCGCTCCTCCGGCCCCGTCGGCTGCGGCCGCGTGACGAACGGCAGCGTGTGCACCGGTGTGGGATCGGGGACCAGGGACGGAACCGTCACCTCCGGCCCTATGACCTCCCGCCAGACGGCCGGCCCCGCGCCCGCGTCGGCGTCCCCGCCCAGCCGCTGCCGACACCACTCGACGACCTCCGCCGGAGTGGCCCGCTCCTCCGGATCGGCGGCCAGGCAGCGGGCGATCAGCGGACGGAGCGGCTCGGACAGCCGGGACAGGTCGGGTTCTTCGTGCACGATCCGGTAGAGCACGCTGGGCGCGGGGCCGTCCCCGTACAGCGGCTCACCCAGCGCCGCGAACGCCGCCGTCTGGCCCAGTGCGAAGATGTCGGTCGCCGCGGTGACCTCACCCGCGGTCGCCTGCTCGGGGGCCATGAACTGGGGCGTACCGACGGCGGAGCCCGTGGCGGTGTGCGAGCTGAGGTCAGCGGCCAGCGAGATGCCGAAGTCGATCACACGTGGACCGTCGGCGGCCAGCAGCACGTTCGACGGCTTGAGGTCCCGGTGGACGATTCCCGCGGCGTGGATGGCCTGCAGCGCCTCGGCCACCCCCGCCATCAGCCACAGCACCGCGGGCACCGGCAGCGGTCCGCGCCTGGCGACGGCCTCGGCCAGGGAGGGCCCCGGCACGTACAGCGTGGCCGACCAGGGCGGTACGCCGTCCGCGTCGGCGTCGATCAGCTCGGCGGTGTACGCGCCCCGGACCCGCCGGGCCGCCTCCACCTCCCGGCGGAACCGCCGTCGGAAGGCCGGATCGTCGGCCAGCTCCGGCCGTACCACCTTGATCGCCACCGGCCGTCCGCCCTGCGTGTGCGACAGGTAGACCCGGCCCATGCCACCCGCGCCGAGCCGGGCGACGAGGCGGTAGCCGGCCACGACGGGCGGATCGTCCGCCTGTAGTGGCTGGAACACCTGGGTGGCGTTGTTCATCGGCCCGCTTCCCCCTGATCCCCTGCATCCCTGGTCAACCGTGAGTTGACCGAGGCAAAAGCCTAAACGGAATTCGGCTGCGGGAAGCTCCGGCATGATCCGCCGGACAGGCCCTAACTGCCCACGGCGGTGCTGGTGTTGCCGGAGTCGCGCGCCGTGGAGGTCGACGGCCGAGGCCGGGATCACGGTAGATCCCGACATCAACAGCCAGCCGGCCACGACCTCGAAGGTCCGCGATCAGTCATGGGTGTCCAGGCCGTTGCGATCGAGTGCTGCTCGGATCTGGCTGAGCCACTCTGTGCCCAGCTGGCGCCCGTTGGGGAGTTGGTCGCCTCGATCCCAGCGCCACGTTGTGATCATCGCCAGCATGAGGATCCGGCACTCGCGGAGCAGGTCTTGATCGACACCCGGATAGTGCTCGCTGACTTCTTCGGGCGCATGGGCGAGGTCGAATTCGACGGGCCCGCGGCAACACGTCTCAAGGTCTATGAACAGCAGCCCGTTCTTCGTGGTGAGCATGTTGCCCGGGTGCGGCTCGCCGTGCAGCAGCTGCTCGGCGCCGCCGCGCTCGCCGATCACTCGTCTCAGGTTTCGTAACGTGTCGCCGAGCAGCTCCCGGTCCGCGTCGGCGAGCGCCGGAGTGCGGTCGCGGTTCGCCACGAGTTGTTGAGCCTGCTCGACTCGATCCGTGAAGTGCGGCGTCGGGACATCGAGCTTGCGCATGCCGGCATGCAGCCGCTCGAGTGCATGGGCGTAGTCGGCTGGTGAGACCTCTCGAGGTGTCACGGGTTCGTAGTAGGTCCATAGCGTGACCACGAAGCCATCACGCTCATAGACGCGTGGCTCCACTCGAGGCTCGAGAGCAGCCACAGGGCACCCGGATTCGGCGAGCCGCTGCGCAAGCTCGACTTCGAACTGTGCGACCTGATGCGCTACAGGTGCCACCCGGGCCAGGACGTCACAAGGCAGCAGACGCAGAATGAGCTTGTTCGAGTCATGAAGAACGATCGCGTCGTCGACTGTCAGGTCAAGTGATGAGGCGGTCGACATGGCCGCGGCCACCGCACGCGGGACCTCTGACGCCTGCATCGTCGTCTGGCCCCTCTCCCTTGAGCGCTGCCACAACTCTCCAAGCGGTGCAACCTGCGCACCCTACCAAGTCGTCGAGAGAGAGCCGCGGTAGGGCGAAGGGCTGGACGCGACTGAATCGGCGATCTGCCCCTTCGGCTGCTCAGCCGACAACCGTCGAACAACGCAAACGATTCCGTGAGGCGGCGAGGACGAGCGGTGTACGGTCCGGAGAATGTGACACTTTCGCGGAGAGTGTCACATTCCCGCGGCTGACTACCTGGCCGCAGCGGATTCGCCAACAGCGTCGTGATGCTGCCCGGTGGGGCGTTGTCGTCTGCGGCCGACTCTGTACGCCACGAAGGCGGGCCTGCCCCTGCGGGCGGTGGCCAAGGGGACGATGCCGTGCGAGCTGCTGTCGAGGCGTCGCCACACGCACCACGCGCTGGACGACGCCGTCGAGCAGGCCGAGCTGTTCGTCAACCTCATGAAGTGGCCGGGGCCCGGGTCGTCGCCGCCCCGGTGATCTCCTCCCCCGCCTCCATCGGATGGGTCACGTCCTGCGCATCCCGGCCTTTGCCCAGGTGGTTGAAGACCAGGTTCAGCAGGACGGCCGCCACACACCCCGTCGAGATGCCCGAGTCCAGGACGATCGTCGCCGTCTCCGGGAAGGCGTGGTAGAACTCCGGGGCCGTGATCGGGATGATGCCGACGGCCAGCGACACGGCGACGATCAGGACGTTGTTGTCCTTGTCCAGGCCGGCCCGGACCAGGGTCTGGATGCCGCTGGCGGCCACCGAGCCGAACAGGACCACGCCCGCGCCGCCGAGCACCGGGCGTGGTACGACCGCGATGAGCGAGGCGGCCATCGGGCACAGGCCCATCAGGACGAGGAAGGCGCCGCCCGTGGCGACGACGTACCTGCTGCGGATCTTCGTCATCGCCACCAGGCCGATGTTCTGGGCGAAGGCGCTGCACATGAAGCCGTTGAAGAGGGGGCTGATCGCCGAGCCGAGCGTGTCGGCGCGCAGGCCCGCTGCGATGGTCTTCTCGTCGGCCGGGCGCTCGACGATCTCGCCCAACGCCAGCATGTCGGCCGTCGATTCGGTCATCGACACCACCATCACCACGCACAGCGAGATGATCGCGGCGAGCTGGAACTGCGGGGCGCCGAAGTGGAACGGGGTCGGGAAGCCGATGACGTCCGCGTCCGCCACCGGGCCGAAGTCCGTGACGCCGAACGGGATGGCGACCAGCGTGCCGGCGACCAGGCCGAGCAGCACGGCGATCTGCTTGACGAAGCCCCGGGTGAAGCGGCGCAGGAGCAGCACGATCAGCAGGGTCCCGGCCGCCAGGCCCAGGTTCGTCGCCGAACCGTAGTCGTCCGCCGCCGGGTTGGGGCCCTGCGCCCAGCCGAAGGCGACGGGGAGGAGGGAGATGCCGATCAGCGTGATGACCGTGCCGGTGACCACCGGGGGGAAGAAGCGGACCATCTTGCTGAAGAAGGGGGCGGCCAGGAAGCCGAGGAGTCCCGCCACGATCACCGCGCCGAAGATGATCGGCAGCGCGTCGGACTTGTCCTCGGTGGACGCGACGATCGCGGTCATCGGGGCGACGCCCGCGAAGGTGACGCCGTTGACGAACGGCAGCCGGGCGCCGATGTTCCAGATGCCGAGGGTTTGGAGGAAGGTGGCCAGGCCCGCGGTGAACAGGCAGGCGCCGGTGAGGAAGGTCAGGTCGGTGGCGGTCAGGCCTATGGCCGCGCCGACGATCAGGGGTGGGGCGACGACGCCCGCGTACATGGCGGCCACGTGCTGCAGGCCGGTGGTCGCCATTTTCAGGGCGGGGAGTTTCTCGTCGACGGGGTGGGTCGCGTCGACTGGCTGATCGGACACGGCGGCTCCTCCGAGCGGCTGACACGTCGGCGTTGACGTGGGTTTCATGGAGGTGATGCGTGTGGTCGTGCGGGACCAGGACGGACCCGTTCTCAGGGAGGGGAACGGTGACCGTTCCGGGGCGCACGCGTCCGACGCGCGCCCCGGAGACGGCCGCCATGGACCCCGCTCGGGTCCACGGCTGCCGGCCGGGAGCCGTCCCTCCCGTCCGGAGATCAAGTGCCGTATGCAGTAAGGAGATTCAGTACGGCGATCAGGCCTGCGCCGAGATCTGCGCCAGGCGCTGCGCTTCCGCCCGCGTCGAGCGCGCGATCGTGTCCTCGTCGACGTGCAGCAGGCGGTTGTCCTCGACGATCTGACGGCCGTTGACGAAGGAGGCCGTGACCGGGGCGGCGGCCCCGAAGACCAGCGCCGTCACCGGGTCGGCGATCGAGGCGTGGGCCAGCGTGTCCAGCTTCCACAACACCAGGTCGGCCAGCTTGCCCGGCTCCAGGGAGCCGATCTCCGCGGCACGGCCCAGGACTTGGGCGCCGCCGTACGTCCCGAGCCGCAGCGCCTGCCGGGCGTTCAGGGCGGCCTCGCGATGGGCGCCGAGGCGGTTGATGAGCAGCGCGTTGCGCAGCTCGGTGTGCAGCTCGCCGGACTCGTTGGACGCGGTGCCGTCGACGCCGAGGCCGACCGGGACGCCGGCCGCCAGCATGTCGGGGACGCGGGCGATGCCGGCCGCGAGGCGTGCGTTGGACGACGGGCAGTGGGCGACACCCGTCTTCGTGCGGGCGAAGGCGGCGATGTCGGAGTCGTTCATGTGGACGCAGTGCGCCATCCACACGTCCTCGCCGAGCCAGCCGGTGGACTCGAAGTAGTCGGTCGGGCCCATGCCGAACAGCTCGTGGCAGAACTTCTCCTCCTCGACCGTCTCCGAACCGTGGGTGTGCAGCCGTACGCCGAGACGGCGGGCCAGCTCGGCGCCCTCCCGGAGAAGTTCGGTGGAGACGGAGAACGGTGAGCAGGGCGCGACGGCCACCTGGGTCATGGCGTCGAAGGAGGCGTCGTGGTGCTTGTTGACGGTCTCCTCGGTCGCGGCCAGCGCGCCCTCGAGGGTCTCGACGGCGAAGTCCGGCGGCAGCCCGCCGTCCTTCTCGCTGCGGTCCATGGAGCCGCGGGCCAGGGTGAAGCGGACGCCCGTCTCGCGGGCGGCGCGGATGATCGCGCCGGACAGGTCGCCGGAGTCGTGCGGGTAGACGTAGTGGTGGTCCATGGCGGTGGTGACGCCGCCGCGGGCCATCATCGCGAGCGAGCCCTGGGCCGCCGCGTACACCATCGGCTCGTCGATGCGTGCCCAGGTCGGGTAGAGGGCGACGAGCCAGTTGAAGAGGTTGTGGTCCGTGGCCAGGCCCCGGGTGATCCACTGGTAGAAGTGGTGGTGGGTGTTGACCAGGCCGGGGGTGACCAGGTGCCCGGTGGCGTCGATACGGCGTACGACGTTCTCCAGGCCCTCGGGGGCCTTGCCCGCGCCGACCGCCTCGATGCGGTTGCCGGCGACGACGACGTGACCGTTCGCGTACTCGGTGTCGTTCGTGTCGACGGTCGCGATCGCACAGTTCTCGATGACGATGCGCCGGTCTGCTGCCATGGTTCGTCCTTTGCGCTGATGTGGAGAGGGCACGGCAGGACCCTGGGAGTTTTGAGTGCCGCGGCCGGGAGCCTTCCGAGATCCGTGTCCCCCGGCCGCGGGTGCCGAAATATGGAGTTGATCAGAGGTTGGTGAGGTCCACCGGGATCCTCGCCTCACAGCCGTCCCGCAGGATCGTGCCCTCGATCAGGCCGTACGGACGGTCGGCGGCGAAGTACACCTCGTTGTCGTTCTTCAGCCCGAACGGCTCCAGGTCGACGAGGAAGTGGTGCTTGTTCGGGAGGGAGAAGCGGACCTCGTCGATCTCGCTGCGGTTGTCGATGATGCGCGCGCCCATCTGGTACAGGGTCTGCTGCAGCGACAGTGAGTACGTCTCGGCGAAGGCCTGGAGCAGGTGCGTCCTGGCCTCCTCGTAGGACGTGTCCCAGTCGGGCATCTCCTGCTCGTCGGCCGACCAGTTGAAGCGCCAGCGGGCGGAGACGGACGTGGCCAGGATGCGGTCGTACGCCTCGGGGAGGGTCGTGTACTTGTCCTTGACGTAACCCCAGAACTCGGAGTCGGTCGAGTTCATGACGGTCAGGTCCTTGAGACCGGAGACGACCTCCCACGACGAGCCGTCGAACGTGATCTGGGTGAGCCGGGTCTCCTGGCCCTTGCGGACGAACGAGTGCTCTCCCTTCCCGGAGTTGTCGATCCGCTCCCAGGCGTACTCCTCGATGCGGATACGGGCCGTCCTGATCGGCTCCTGCGAGGTCACGAAGTGCCGGGCCAGGTGGATGCCGAACTGCTCGGCGGACTCGATGCCGTGCTCCTTGGCGAAGGCGTACACCGTGTTCTTGGTGGTGTCCGTCGGCAGGACGTTGGCGTTCGAGCCGGAGTAGTGGACCTCGTCCATGTCGCCGGAGAGCGACACGGACACGTTCAGGTCCCTGATGTGGTGGGTGGCGCCGTCCCGCGTGATCTTGACGACTCGGTTCTCGGCCTTGCCGTACTGGTTCTGTCCCAGAATCACAGGGCGGGCAGGGCGGGAAATGTCGGTCATGGTGTCTGCTAGCTCCCTCGGTATACGGAGTAGCCGAACGGGTTGAGCAGCAGCGGTACGTGGTAGTGCTCGCCGGCCTTCACGGCGAAGGTGATGATCACCTCCGGAAAGAACACGGCACCGCTGTCCCGATTCGCGGGGGCGTCCTGCTGCGCATCGGCTTGCTTCTTCGCGAACTTCTCGAAGTACGGTTCGACGGCGAAGTCGAGCCGCACATGTGTAGTGCCCTCCGGCAGCGCCGGCAGGTCCTTGCACCGCCCGTCCACGTCGGTCGCGGAGCCGCCGAGCGCCTGCCAGTCCGCTTCCCGGCCGCTACGGGCGGAGAGGTGCACGGCGACACCCTCGGCGGGGCGGCCGATGCTGGTGTCCAGGATGTGCGTGGACACGGAGGCGGTGGTGCTCGTGCTCATGTCTGATCTTCCTCTACGAGGTTGGCCAGTCGGATGCGGTTGATCTTCCCCAGCTCGGTGCGGACGATCTCCCGCTCCCGCTCCGGCGAGTTGCCGGTCCGCTCCTTGACCGCGTCCCGCATCTGCTCACCGGTCCGGCCGGTCGCGCAGATCAGGAAGACATGGCCGAACTTCTCCTGGTAGGCCAGGTTCAGTTCGAGCATCTCCGCCTTGAGCTCGTCGGAGGCGCCGGCCATGCCGCGCTGCTCCCGGGCCGAGGTCGGGTCGCCCGGCTCAGGGCGGCCGATCGGCGGGTGCCCGGCCATCGCCTCTTCCAGGTCCACGGCGGTCAGCTCGGCCATCGCGGCGTCGCTGGTGGCGTAGAGGTCGCCGGAGGTGGCGTAGGGGCGGGCGGCGAGCAGCCGCTTGGCCCATGCGGTGGAGGCGCACGCCTCGTGGAGAACGGCGTAGGCCGCGTGCTCCTCCAGGGCATTGAACCGAGCCAGGCCCGGGGGCGTGGAATTCGACGTCACGGGAGCCTCCGTGGCCGCGAAGGGCCTTCGTACTGAACGGGCGTGCCGACAGCTAACGCCCTGCGACGACGAGACGTCAACAGTTTGTTGAAAATTCGCGGTAACGGAACCCGTGCAGGCTGCCTCAGACGTTCTTCTCGCGGTTCAGGTAGTTGTAGACCGTGAAGCGGCTCACCCCGAGCGCGCTCGCCACGGTCTCCACACCGTGCCGCACGGAGAAGGCGCCCCGCGCCTCCAGTATCCGTACGACCTCCTGCTTGGACTTGCGGTCCAGCTCGGCCAGCGGCTTGCCCTTCTTGCGCTCCATGGCGGCAAGGATGTGATCGAGGGAGTCGGCGAGCTGCGGGAGGCGTACGGCGACGACATCGGCACCCTCCCAGGAGAGCACGACGTCGTCGGGGCCGGCCTCGTCCGGCGGGAGCATCTCGCCGCCCATCGCGTCGACCAGCGGTTTCACGGCCGTGATGAAGGGTTCGTCCCCGCTCACTTCTCGCCCTCCGCGATCACGTTGACCTGGAGCGAGACCCGGGTGGCGCCCGCCTCCAGAGTCTTGCGCAGCAGCGCGTCCACGGCGGTGAGCACGGCGTCGGCCCCGCCCTCCGCGGTGTTGCCGAACGGACCGACGTCCACCGCGTCCAGCTCCGCCGCCTCCACCACCTCACGGGCCACCAGCGCGTGCGCGGGTGCCTCGTCGAGGTCGAAGGGCTCGGTCGTGAATTCCACTCTCAGTCGCACTGTGCCCCCAGAAAATGCCTCTGACCTGCACTTTTACCCAGATCACCCACCGTGAGGGCACATCAGGGCACAAGGAGGATGCATCAGTCGGCTCCTTCACAGCCGCGACGCACCCCAGGCCAATCAATTTCACCGGGACGGAGCCGCTTCGTCCGCCACGAGGCGACCCTAACCGACCATGGCCTCCTTCCGCCCTGCACGTGACCAGCCGCCCGCGCAGCGCCATGGCCCACAGGCTGGTCGTCTCGAATCCTGCGTCCACGGCCGCGCCCCGATCCGTCGCCTCCGAGCGCCTGTCTGAGATCTTGCGCGGATACGGAAGGCCGCGTCTGCAGTGACGGCTGCGCGAGCCTCGTCGTCAGCGTTGCGGCGTGCCGTGCGGTAGGCCGCCTCACGAACGGCCGGGTCGCAATAGGGGGTCAGCGCGAGGATGGCGTCGTAGAGGACCGTCTTCCGTCCGGTCAGGAGCACGGCGCCGAGGGGGGCGCCACCACGGCAGCGGGGCGCGGATGGCTCCGGGGCGGGGATGTCTTGAAGGGCGCCAGAGCGGGCTGGCTGCCACAGCTGCCGGACGGGTGTATGGCGCCGGGTTCAGCTCCCATCAGCGGCTCCGTGAACGGACCAGGTGGGGCTACGGTCCTACAGAAGCAGGGACAGGACTGCGGCCGTGAACAGCAAGCCGACTCCGGCCTGAATGAAGTTGACCCCATGCTGCAGTCGCCGGAACTTGTCCCTCACCAGGCGAGCCAGAGCGGCGACTCTCTTGGCCCGCAGATCCGCCCGCATGTGCTCACCCAGCGCATCCGGTTCCAACGTGGCCCAGCGCGTCCAGTCCTCCAGTTCAGGATTGTCGATCTGCACGGGACGGACAGTCATCAGCAGAAGCACGGTGGCGATCAGCAGGCAGGCGGTCCCAGCAGCGCCCACTGCCAGGACGGCGGGCGGTTGGGCGTCGTAGCCACCACGTGTGGCGAGGAAGACCAGGCCTAAGCTGGTCAGCGCGAGAACGGTGTTGGCCTTGGCATCCGCTCGAACGAGTTCGCTCATGAGTGTGGCTAACGCGTCGTCCAGATTCTTCGACATACGATCATTGCTGTTACTCGGCTCCTGCGTCATAAGGCCTCCGTCCCAGAAGGCAAGACGCCAAGAAGTAGCCGACGGTTTCCCTGAGGTGCCCCGAGTCGGACCCCGGCTCCGCCGACCGCACAGACCACGCAGAACTCGCCTCCTCGCACGCGCTCAGCCCTGCACGGATTTTCGGGCAGCCCTCGCTGGCGCCGGATTCCCGCGACGGACCCTGCTTCCTGCCCCGTAGAGCAGACGAGAAGAAACCGCAGGGAGGGGACCGAGACGTGGCAGGGCACAGGGTCAGAGGTATCAGGGGTACGGCACTCGCGGCGGCGGCCATGGCGGCGCTGACCGCGTCCCAGGCGCCTGGGACGACATCGGCGCGGGCGGCGGCGCCCGCGGAACCGGCCGCCGGGCGCGGGCCCAGCGTGTCCGGGGACACGCCGTTCCGTATGGAACTCCCTCCGCTGCGGGTGCGGAAGGCCGAGACAGCACCGGCGGGTGGCACGCTCCCGGCGAGCGTGTTCGCCGCCTACCGGCGGGCCGAGACACGGCTCGCGCACTCCGCGCCCGGCTGCCGGCTGCGGTGGCAGCTGCTGGCCGCCATCGGGCAGGTGGAGTCCGGGCAGGCGGGCGGCGGACGGGTGGACGCGGAGGGTAGGACCCTGACGCCGATCCGCGGCCCCCGGCTGGACGGCGTCGGCTTCGCCCTCATCCGGGACAGCGACGGGGGGGCGTACGACGGGGACACGGTGTACGACCGCGCGGTCGGCCCGATGCAGTTCATCCCGTCGACCTGGGCGGTCTGGGGCGTCGACGGCAACGGGGACGGCCGGGCCGACCCGCACAACGTCTTCGACGCGGCGCTCGCCGCCGGGCGCTACCTGTGCGCCGGCGGACGCGACCTGTCCGTGCCGGGCGACCTGGACGCGGCGATCCTCGGCTACAACCACTCCGGGGCCTATCTGCGGACGGTGCGGGCGTGGTTCGCGTACTTCCTGGAGGGGCACCGGGTGGTGCCGGACGCGGTGGCGGCGGGCGGCGCGAGCCCGGAGCCCGAGGCCGGCCGGCCGGTGCGGCGCGAGCCGTCGCCGAGTGCCCGCCCGGCGGGCGATGGTTCCGGTACGCCGTCCCCCTCCCCGACCCCGTCCGAGCCACGGCCGACGCACAGCACCCCGTCCGCCGAACCGTCGGCGGCTCCCTTGGTACCGCTCCCCGACCCCGAACTCGCCCCGCCCGCCGAGGACATGCTGCCCAGCACGGCTCTGCTCCCCGGCAACGAGAAGAACCCCATGGTCGCCGCCCCCTCCACAACCGCGACTACCGGGCGGTAATGTCGCCCCCCGCCGGGCGCACATGACCGGCGGGTGAGCGCAAAGGGGCCCTGATGGCGACGACGGACATGCCCGCGGAGATACAGGCGGCCCACGACCGGTGGGAACGTATGTGGAGCCACCGCGAGCACCTGCTCAAGGTGGCCCGCCGCAGATCGATGTCCCTGGAGGACGCCGAGGACGCCGTGCACGAGGCGATGCTGCGCGCGGCCGAGCGCCCCGACCTGGACGACGAGCGGCTGGCCGGCTGGCTGACGACGGTGACGATCCGGCTGTGCGTGGACCGGTACCGGCAGGTCAACCGCGAGGCCGAGGTGCGCACCAGCCCGACGCTGATCGCCCCCGGTCCGGTGCCGGTCGAGGAGGCGGTGTGCGACCGGGCCGAGGCCAGGTGGCTGGCCGTGCGCAGCAGTGAGCTGCCCGCGCGCCAGGCGGAGGCGCTCCGGCTGAAGTCCGAGGACCTGGATGTCGGCCAGGTCGCCGTGCGGATGGGCCTGAGCTACCGGACGGTCGAGTCGCTGCTGGCCCGGGCCCGCCGGACACTGCGCAACTCGCTGGCCGGCACGCTCGGTCTCGCCCTGTTCCTGTGGGGCCGGGGCAGGCCGCGCGGGGCCTCGCACGCGCAGGCCGTGGCCGTGGCCGGGACGGCGGCGACGCTGGCGGTGGCGGGGTTCGTCCTGCCGTACGTCCACGACTGGGACGGGCAGGGCACGGCGCCGCGGCCCTCCGTCTCCCCGGTCCCGGAGGCGTGGCAGCGGGCGGACAGCGAGGGCGGGGAGACGTCCCCGGACGCGCGTGAAGTGCCGGCCGCTTCAAGGACCGGCGCCCCTGAGGCAACGCGGACCCCCGGCGACCGGCCGCTGCTGCCGCTGTCCGTGCCGTCCCCGCCGGAGGTCCCCCTCTCCTCGGGGCCTCAGCTGCCGGAACCCGCGGTGCCCTCGGTGCCTGACGTACCCGACGTGCCCGACGTGCCCGAACTGCCGAGCATCTCCGCGGCCCCGGAGGTGCAGGACCTCCCGCCCGCCGTGCCGGAACTTCCCGAGGTGCCGGACGATCCCACTGCTTCAGCCACGCTCGAAGCACCCGTGGACCCTCTGCCGTAACCCTTCTCAAACCCGTCCGCAAAAAAATTCGCTTCCGCCGCGACGGACGCCCCGCCCCTCCCCGTAGAGCAGATGTCGGAGCTGCTCCACGGTGACTTCACGGGCGAAGGGTGGACCGGATGGGTGTCGAGATCTGTGTGGAAGGGCTGACCAAGTCCTTCGGTCACCAGGTCATCTGGCAGGACGTCTCGCTGACGCTGCCCGCCGGGGAGGTCTCGGTCATGCTCGGCCCGTCGGGCACGGGCAAGTCGGTGTTCCTCAAGACGCTCGTCGGACTGCTCAGGCCGGACCGCGGCTCGGTCCGGGTGGCCGGCCGGGACATCACCAAGCTGCGTGAGCACGAGCTGTACGAGGTGCGGAAGCTGTTCGGCGTGCTGTTCCAGGACGGCGCGCTGTTCGGCTCGATGAACCTGTACGACAACATCGCCTTTCCGCTGCGCGAGCACACCCGCAAGCCGGAGAGCGAGATCCGGCGGATCGTCCTCGAGAAGATGGACATGGTCGGTCTGATCGGGGCCGAGGAGAAGCTGCCCGGGGAGATCTCCGGCGGTATGCGCAAACGCGCCGGGCTGGCGCGGGCGCTGGTCCTCGACCCGGAGATCATCCTGTTCGACGAGCCGGACTCGGGGCTCGATCCGGTGCGCGTCGCGTATCTCAACCAGCTGATCGTCGACCTCAACGCCCAGATCGACGCAACCTTCCTGATCGTCACCCATGACATCGCCTCGGCCCGCCAGGTCCCGGACAACATCGGGCTGCTGTTCCGCCGCGAGCTGGTGATGTTCGGACCCCGCGACCAACTGCTGACCAGCGACGAACCCGTCGTACGGCAGTTCCTGAACGGCCGGATGCAGGGGCCCATCGGTATGGCGGAGGAGAAGGACGCCGCCCAGGTCGAGCAGGAACTGGCCCAGATCGGCGAGACCACCGACCCCGAGCACCTCACTCCCCGGCTGCTGCCCAGCCCCGGCATCTCCCGGCCGCCCCGCTGGCAGGCCATCGCCAAGCGGGAGGAGAAGGTGGCACGCGCATGAGCCTCAACCCCGTCGGCGCGCTGCGCCACTCCGGCAGCCTCTTCGCGATGGCCCTGGACGTCCTGCGGACCGTCCCCAAACGGCCGTTCCAGGTGCGGGAGTTCATCCAGCAGGCCTGGTTCATCGCCAGCGTCACGATCCTGCCGACCGCCCTGGTCTCCATCCCCTTCGGCGCGGTCATCGCCCTGCAGATCGGCAGCCTGACCCGGCAGTTGGGCGCGCAGTCGTTCTCGGGCGCGGCCTCCGTCCTCGCGGTGCTGCGCGAGGCCTCGCCGATCGTCACGGCACTGCTGATCGCGGGCGCCGGCGGGACGGCGATCTGCGCGGACCTCGGGGCGCGGAAGATCCGGGAGGAGATCGACGCGATGCAGGTGCTGGGCATCGACCCCATCCACCGGCTGGTCGTGCCGCGGGTGCTGGCCTCGATGCTGGTGGCGGTGCTGCTCAACGGCCTGGTGTCGGTGGTCGGGGTGGCGGGCGGCTACTTCTTCAACGTCGTCCTGCAGGACGGCACACCGGGCGCGTATCTGGCCTCCTTCACCACCCTCGCCCAGCTGTCCGACCTGTGGGCGGCCGAGATCAAGGCACTCGTCTTCGGCGCGATCGCGGCGATCGTCGCCTCGTACAAGGGACTCACCGCGAAGGGCGGCCCGAAGGGCGTGGGCGACGCGGTGAACCAGTCGGTGGTGATCACCTTCATGTTGCTGTTCGTGACGAACTTCGTGATGACCGCGGTGTACTTCCAGGTCGTTCCGCAGAGGGGCTAGCCGATGAGACTTCTCGACCGCCCCCTGAAGTCCCTCGAGGACCTGGGCGCTCAGCTCTCCTTCTACGGCCGCTCGCTGGCGTGGACGGGCCGGACCCTGCGCCGCTACAAGAAGGAGATCCTGCGGCTGCTCGCCGAGGTCAGCTTCGGCCGGGGCGCGCTCGCCGTGGTGGGCGGCACGGTCGGTGTGATCGCCTTCCTGTCGTTCTTCACCGGCACCGAGGTGGGACTGCAGGGGTACGCCGCGCTCAACCAGCTCGGCACCTCCAACTTCGTGGCGTTCCTGTCGGCGTACTTCAACACCCGTGAGATCGCCCCGCTGGTGGCCGGGCTCGCACTGTCCGCGACGGTCGGCGCCGGGTTCACCGCACAGCTCGGCGCGATGCGGATCAGCGAGGAGACCGACGCCCTGGAGGTCATGGGGGTGCCGTCGCTGCCGTTCCTGGTGACCACCCGGATGATCGCCGGGTTCGTCGCCGTGATCCCGCTGTACGTGGTCGGGCTGCTGTCCTCGTACCTCGCCGCCCGCACCATCACCACCGGCTACTACGGGCAGTCGGCGGGCACCTACGACCACTACTTCCAGCAGTACCTGCCCCCGGTCGACGTGCTCTGGTCCTTCGGCAAGGTGCTGGTCTTCGCCGTCGTGATCATCCTTGTGCACTGCTTCTACGGCTACTACGCGAGCGGCGGCCCGGCGGGCGTCGGCGTCGCGGTGGGGCGGGCCGTGCGGACCTCGATCGTGGCGATCAACGTCCTGGACTTCTTCCTGAGCCTCGCGATCTGGGGCGCCAACACGACCGTACGGATAGCGGGGTGAGCGCGGTGAGCCGGGTGAGAGTGGTGAGACTGCGGGTGTACGGCGTGGTGTTCCTCGCCGTGCTGGCCCTGCTGTTGTCCCTGTCCGTCGCCGTCTACCGGCAGGCGTTCACGCCGGTGGTGCGGATCACGCTGGAGGCGGACAGCCTGGGCAACCAGCTCGACCGGCGTGCCGACGTCAAGCTGCGCGGGCTGCTGGTCGGCGAGGTGCGTGAGGTGCGCGCGGACGGGACGAAGGCGACCCTCGACATCGCGCTCAAGCCGGAGCACGTCGCGTACATCCCCGCCGATGTGCACGCACGGCTGCTGCCCAAGACGCTGTTCGGCGAGAAGTACGTCGATCTGGTCGTGCCCGCCGGCTCGTCCGCCCGGGCGATCCGCGCCGGGGACGTCATCACCCAGGACCGCACCCGTGTCGGCATCGAGCTCCAGCAGCTGATGAACGACCTGCTGCCGCTGCTGCGCACCGTGAAGCCGGGCGAACTCAACGCCACGCTCTCCGCGTTCGCCACGGCCCTCGAGGGGCGCGGCGACCGGATCGGCGACAACCTCACGCGGGTGGAGGCCTATCTGCGCAGGCTCAACCCGCATCTGCCGTCCCTGAAGGAGGACATCGCGCGGTTCGCGGACGTCGCCGAGGTGTACGGCGACGCGGCGCCCGACCTGATGAAGATCCTCCGCAACACGGTCACGACCAGCCGCACTCTGGTGGAGAAGAAGGAACAGTTGGCCGCAGCGCTCACCTCGACCACGACCACCGCCCGCACGGCGGACGACTTCCTCGCCGCGAACGGCGACCGGCTGATCACCCTGGGCCGGGTCTCCCGGCCCACGCTGGAGCTGTTCGCCCGCTACTCGCCCGAGTACCCCTGCCTCCTGGACGGCCTGGTCCGGCAGGAGGAGGCCTCCGAGGAGGCGTTCCGGGGCGGGAAGATGCGCATCACGCTCGAAGTGGTGCGGCAGCAAGGGGCGTACGAACCCGGTGAGGAGCCCCGCTACGGCGAGCGGTCGGGGCCCAACTGCCGCGACATGCCCCACCCTCCGGTGCCCGGACCCAAGCCCCACCTCAACGACGGTACGACCGCGGCGAGTTCGTCCGGGGTGTCCGGTACCCGGGCGGAGCAGCGCGCCGTCGGCTCGCTCGTGGCACCCGTGCTCGGCGTGCCCGTCGACGAGGTGCCGCCGGTCACGACGCTGCTGTTCGGGCCGATGGCACGCGGGACGGCGGTGAGCGTCGCATGAGCAGCGGCACGACGAAGGCGCGCCGGACCGCCGGACCGCTGATCAGGTTCAGCCTCTTCGCGCTGGTGACGATCCTGGCGACGGCCCTGCTGGCCGCCACCATCGGCAACCTCTCCTTCACGCCCAAGGACACGTATCGCGCGGTGTTCAGCGACGTCACCGGCCTGGAGGAGGGCGACGACATCCGGGTGGCCGGGGTGCGGGTCGGTGAGGTCGAGGGCATCCGGATCAAGGACCGGACCCGGGCGGAGGTCACCTTCACGGTGACCGAGAAACGCCCGCTGCTGACCGGCACCGGCGCGGTCATCCGCTACCGGAACCTCGTCGGGCAGCGGTACGTCGCCCTGACCGAGGGTGCGGGCGACGGCACCCGGCTGCGGCCCGGCGCCACGATCCCGCTGTCGCGGACGCAGCCCGCGCTGGACCTGAACGCGCTGCTGAACGGCTTCAAGCCGCTGTTCGCCGCACTCAGCCCCCAGGACGTCAACCAGCTCGCCACCGAGATCATCAAGACCCTTCAGGGCGAGGGCGGCACGGTCAACAGCCTGCTCGCGCACACGGCGTCGCTCACCACCACACTCGCCGGCCGCGACCAGCTGATCGGTTCCGTGATCGACAACCTCAACACCGTGCTGGAGACGCTCGACAAGCGCGGCGCCCGCTTCTCCGGGCTGCTCAAGCAGTTGCGCCGGGTGATCTCGGGGCTGTCCGCCGACCGCAAGCCCATCGGGAAGTCGCTGGTGAGCATCGGCGACCTGACGGAGGCGACGTCGGGACTCCTCGCGGACGCCCGCCCGCCGCTCAAGGACGACATCGCCGAGCTGACCGAGCTCACCGGAACGCTGAACAGGAACGAGAAGACCGTGGAGGGCGTGCTGAAGCGGCTGCCGAACAAGCTGGGCGAGCTGACCGGGACGGCGTCCTACGGCTCGTGGTTCAACTTCTACCTCTGCGACTTCGACGGCCGGATCGTGCTGCCGAAGACACGTGAGGTGCTCACTCCGGAGCTGCATGTGGCGAGGGCGAGGTGCGCCGGATGATCCGCCCCCTGCGAAGGAAGCCAAGGCCCCAGCCGCTGGTCAAGGTGCGCATCGACCCGCCGCGGCTGCCGCGCATCCGGCTTCCGCACCTGCCTCCCTTCCGTGAACGCAACCCCGTGACGATCGGCGCCGTCGGTCTGACCACCCTCGCGCTGCTGACCGTGGCGGCGTTCAACGCCGACTCCCTTCCGGTGATCGGCGGCGGCGAGCGGTACAGCGCGGCGTTCGCGGAGGCGGGCGGTCTCAAGCCCGGCGACGAGGTGCGGATCGCCGGGGTCAAGGTCGGCAAGGTCGAGGAGGTCGACCTGGACGGCGACCATGTCAAGGTCACCTTCAAGGTCAAGGGCGACCCGGACTTCGGCACCGCGACCGGGGCCTCGATCCGGGTGCAGACGATCCTCGGCGCCAAGTACCTGGCGCTGCACCCCAAGGGGCCGGGTCAGCTGGCGCCCGGCAGTGAGATCCCGCTGACGCGGACCGTCCCGGCGTACGACGTGGTGCAGGCGTTCAGTGATCTGACCACCACGACCGAGGAGGTCGACACCGACCGGCTGGCGACGGCCCTGGACACCATCTCGACCACCTTCCAGGACTCGCCCGCCGAGGTGCGGGCGTCCGTCAAGGGCCTGTCGAAGATCTCCCGGACGGTCGCCTCGCGCGACAGGGCGCTGCGTGAGCTCCTCGACCACGCCAACGGGGTCACCGGCGTACTGGCCGAACGCTCCGAGGACTTCACCGCCCTGGTCGACGACGGCGACAAGCTGTTCAAGGAGATCAGCAAGCGGCGCAAGGCCATCAGCAAGCTGCTGAAGTCCTCCGCCGCGCTCGGCGTCGAGCTGTCCGGGCTGGTCGAGGACAACGACAAGGAGATCGGCCCCGCGCTCAAGGGCCTGAACCGCGTGGTCGAGATGCTCGAACGCAACCAGTCGAGCCTGGACCGCAGCGTCCAGCTGCTCGCGCCCTACGTCCGGGTCTTCACCAACACCCTCGGCAACGGCCGCTGGTTCGACTCCTATGTCCAGAACCTGGTCGCCGCCCCGGTGGTGCCGCGCACGGGAGGCTCGTGATGAGGAAACGTCTGGCGCTGCTGCTCGTGCTGGCCCTGGTCGCCGGGCTCGCCTTCGTGCTGTGGCCCCGCTCCGAGAAGGTGCAGGTCACCGCGTACTTCCCGCGCACCGTCGGTATCTATCCCGGCTCGGACGTCCGCGTTCTCGGGGTCCGGATCGGCGAGGTCCGGACGATCACGCCGGAGGGCGGCCGGGTGCGGGTGGAACTGGAGTACGACGAGGGGCGCAGGGTGCCGGCCGACGCACAGGCCGCGATCATCAACTCCTCGGTGGTCAGCGACCGTTACGTGCAACTGCTGCCGGTGTACCGGAGCGGTCCGGTGCTGCGGGACGGCGCCGTCATCCCCGAGTCGCGTACGGCCGTGCCGGTCGAGCTGGACCGGATCTTCGACAGCCTGCACACCACGGCCGAGGCACTCGGCCCCGAGGGCGCCGGCAAGGAGGGCTCCCTGTCGCGGCTGCTCGGGGTGAGCGCGGACAACCTTCAGGGCCAGGGCGGGAACATCCACCAGACCGTGAAGGACCTCTCGGAGGCGGTCACCACGCTGTCCGACGGGCGCGGGGACCTGTTCGGCACCGTGCAGAACCTGCAGGTGTTCACGGCGGCGCTGGCGGCCGACGACAAGAGCGTGCGGTCGTTCAACACCAGCCTCGCCAAGGTGGCGGAACAGCTCGCCGGGGAACGCAAGGATCTCGCGGCGGCGCTGCGCAACCTCGGCACGGCGCTCGGCGACGTGTCCGCGTTCGTGAAGAAGAACAAGAAGTCGCTGACCTCGAACGTGAAGGGCCTCAGCAAGGTGACCAGGGTGCTCGTCACCCAACGCGCCGCGCTGGAGGAGCTGCTGGAGGTCGCACCCACGGGTCTGTCGAACCTGCAGAACGCCTACAACGCCTCCTCCGGCACCCTCGACACCCGCAACAACGCTCAGCACCCGCAGGATCCGGCCGCCCTGCTGTGCTCCGTACTGCGGACGACCGGCGACGAGGGCGGCGAGAACCCCGACTGCGCGGAGCTGCAGAAGCTTTTCGACTCGCTGCCCGAGGTGCCGAGCGAGCCCGCGGTGTCGGGCACGGTCGACCGGACCCTCGGCGGAATCCTGGAGGGCGAGGCATGAGCGGGCTGCGCAAGGGCGGTGCAATCGCCTGGGCGGCGGTCGGTTCGCTGCTGCTGTCCGGCTGTGAGTTCAACGGCTGGTACGACGTCGAGCTGCCCGGCGGCGCCGCCGCGGACGGGCGTGCCTACCGCGTCACCGTCGAGTTCCGCGACGTCCTCGACCTGGTGCCGCAGTCGGCCGTCAAGGTCGACAACGTGACCGTCGGCGCCGTCGAGAAGGTGGAGCTGGAGGGCTGGCACGCACGCGTACGGCTGCGGGTCGCCGACTCGGTGCAGCTGCCCGGCAACGCGGTCGCCGAGCTGCGGCAGACCAGCATGCTCGGCGAGAAGTACGTGGCCCTGTCGGCCCCGCACGGCACCGCCCCCGTGGGCCGGCTCCGCGACGGCGACCGCATCCCGCTCAGCCGCAGCGGCCGCAACCCGGAGATCGAGGAGGTGCTGTCCGCCCTGTCCGCGCTGCTCAACGGCGGCGGGGTGGCCCAGCTCAAGACGATCACCGTGGAGCTGAACAAGGCCCTGGACGGCCGCGAGAACCGGGTCAGGTCCCTGCTCAAGGAGCTGGACACGTTCCTCGGCGGCCTGGACGAGCAGCGGGGGGACATCGTCCGTGCGCTCAAGGCCGTCGACCGGCTCGCCAAGCGGCTCGGGAAGGAGAAGAAGACGATCGCCAAGGCCGTGGACACGATGCCGCCCGCGCTCAAGGTGCTCGCGGACCAGCGGCGCGATCTGACGAAGATGCTCACCGCTCTGTCGAAGCTGGGCAAGACCGGCACGAAGGTGGTCAACGCGTCCCGGGACGACACGGTCGCCAACCTGAAGCAGCTGCGGCCGATCCTGCAACAGCTCAACAAGGCGGGCGACGACCTGCCCAACTCCCTCGAGCTGCTCACCACTTACCCCTTCCCGCGCAACGCGGTCGACGCCATCAAGGGCGACTACGTCAACCTCAGCATCACCGCGGACCTCGATCTGGCGAGCCTCTACGGCAACCTGACGGAGGAGCCGGACGACAAGGGCGACACCCCCAGCGCACCGGACCTTCCAGATCCTCCGGACCTTCCCGACGTCCCCGATCTCCCCGACCTGCCGAGCCTGCCCACGCCCACGCCGGGTCTGCCCGACGCGCCCGCCACCCCCTCCGCACCGTCCGGCGGTGACCTGCTGTGCCCGCCGGTGTGCACCGCCGGATACGGCACCCACCGGGGTCTGCCGCCCGGGATCGACCTCGAGCTCGCGGAGCTGATGCTGAAGGGGATACAGCCGTGATCACACGTACGGTCAAGGCCCAACTGCTCGCCTTCGCCACCGTCACCGCCGTCGGCGTGTCCTATGTCGGCGCCGAGTACACGGGCCTGGTGGACAGCGTCCTCGGCCGCGGCTACACCGTGCAGGCCGACTTCGCCGACTCCGGGGGCATCTTCACCGGCGCCGAGGTCACCTACCGCGGCGTCCCGGTGGGCCGGGTCGGCGCACTGCGGCTGACCGGCGCCCGCGGGGTCTCGGTCTCGCTCGACATCGAGGACGGGACGCCGCGCATCCCGGCGGACACCCTCGCGGTGGTGGCGAACCGCTCGGCGGTGGGCGAGCAGTACGTCGACCTCCAGCCGCGTACCTCCGGCGGGCCGTATCTGCTTCAGGGCAGCACGATCCCCCGCGGCCGCACGCGCGTTCCGCTGCCCACGACGGACCTCGTGCTCAGCCTCGACCGGCTGGTCGACTCGGTCGGCAAGGACGATCTGCGGGTCACCGTCGACGAGCTGGGCAAGGCCTTCTCCGGCACCGGACCGCACCTGAGCAGGCTGGTCGACTCCGGCAACGCGCTCGTCGAGTCCGCGTCGGAGTCGCTTCCCGAGACGATCTCGCTGATCGAGGACTCCCGGAAGGTGCTGAAGACGCAGGCCGACCAGGGCTCGTCCATCAAGGCGTTCTCGCACGATCTGGCGTTGCTCACCGAGGAGTTGAAGTCGAGCGACGGGGACCTGCGCAAACTCATCGGCAACGCGCAACCGGCGGCGGTCGAGCTCAACTCGCTGCTGAAGTCGATCGAGCCGCGGCTGTCGGTCCTGCTGGCCAACCTGATCAGCGGCGGGCAGGTCACGCTCGCCCGGCTGCCCGGCGTGGAGCAGGCCCTGGTCACCTTCCCGGTGGTCGTCGCGGGCAGCTACACCGTCATCCCCGGCGACGGCACCACCCACTTCGGCCTGGTGGTGAACGCCGACGACCCGCCGCCCTGCACCCAGGGATACGGCACCACCCGGCGCGACCCGGCGGACACCAGCACACGCGAGGCGAACACCGACGCGCGCTGCACGGCCCCGCGCGGCAGCGCCACCTCGGTGCGCGGCGCGCAGAACGCCCCGGGCGCCTCGTCCCGGGGCGGGGCCACCGACCAGGCGGCGTACGTCACGCCGTACGACCCGGAGACCGGCACGTTCACCGGCCCGGACGGAACGCCCGTCGAGATCGGCTCGACGGGTGGCCAGCAGACCGTCTTCGGAAAGGAGTCGTGGCAATGGCTGCTCGTCGGACCGATGGCATGAGCGGGCGCGTGATCCAGGCGACCCGGAGTCTTCTCACCCGGGCCGGACGCTCCAGGGCCCTGTCCCTGGGGCTCGTCGTGGCGACCGTCCTCTGCACGGCGTCGGCGCTCTGGCTGAGCAGCCGGCTCCACGACCAGCGCGCGGCGGAGCAGCGCCGCCAGGACATCCTGGCGGCGGCCCGGCAGTCGGCGCTGAACTTCACCTCCCTCGACTACCGGCGCTACGACCGGGACAGCGCCAACGTGCTCAAGGGGGCCACCGGCGACTTCAGGAAGGAGTTCGCCGCGCAGACCGAGGAGCTGACCGAGCTCGTCGCGCAGAACAAGTCCGTGTCCGAGGGCCAGGTCCTCGACGCGGGCATCGTCCGCTCCGACGAGCGCTCGGCCCGGGTGCTCGTGGTCGCCGACAGCAAGGTGACCAACACGGCCGTGCCCAAGGGGGAGGCGCGCACCTACCGGCTGCAGCTCGACCTCGTCCACGAAGGTGGCCGCTGGCTGACCTCCGACGTCGAGTTCGTGGGCTGATCCCCTCCCCGTATCACCCAGTGAGGAGCAATACCGTGGCGAAAACCACCACCCGAGGCCGCGGCTCAGGTGCACCGACCCGGCGCACGATGACAGCCGCGGCCCGCGCGGCGGCCAAGCGCGCGGAACGTGCGGAGCGGGGCCCGGCGACCGCCGTCGCAGAGCTGAGGCCGCTCGCCGGACGCACCGTCGTCATCGACCCCCCGGACGGCTGGGACGATCCGCCGGAGCCGTCACCGGAGGACTTCGACGAGGACGTCCTGGAGGCGATGGAGGCCGTACGCGGCTCCCGGCGGGGGCTGCGCACCGCGATCCTGTGTGTGCTGCTGGTGGCGGGACTGGTCGCCGTCGCCGTACTCGGCGTGCACTACCGGGAGGGCGTGCAGGCCGAGCAGGCACGCGCGCAGGCGCTCTCGGCCGCGCGGAAGGCGGCGCCCGTCGTGCTCTCGTACGACCACCGGCATCTGGACCGTGACTTCGCCGCGGCGCGCGCCCATCTCACCGGCACGTTCCGCGACGAGTACGGGAAGACGACGCGGACGGTGGTCGGGCCGACGGCGAAGAAGTACGACGGGGTGGTGAAGGCGACGGTCGCGGAGCCGGCCGGCGGTGCCGCGGCGGCCTCCGTGGTGTCGGCCTCGGCGGACGAGGCGGTGGTCCTGCTCTTCGTCAACCAGGTGACCAGGAGCACCCAGGTGACCGGGTCCCGGGTGGACCTGAACCGGGTGCGGATGACAATGACCCGCACGTCCGAGGGGTGGAAGGTGAGCGCCGTCGACGCCCTCTGAGCCACCGCCTCCGCAACGCCCCCGCGCCCTCCGCGCGGGGGCGCCTTTTTTGCCGGCCGCTCTTGACAGCCCTCAGCCGTCCCGGGCAGGCTTTCCATTAAGCAGAAACAAATTTCCGCAATACGAAATAGCAGGAAAGGGGGCGCCGACCCCATGGGATTCACAGAGCAGCGCTTCACCGTCAACCTGTCGATCCTCTTCACGGAACTCCCGCTCCTGGAGCGCCCGGCGGCGGCCGCCGCGGCCGGTTTCACCGCGGTCGAGCTGTGGTGGCCCTGGGTCGACTCCCCCACCCCCGAGCAGTCCGAGCTCGACGCCCTGAAGAAGGCGATCGAGGACGCGGGCGTCCGGCTCACCGGCCTGAACTTCTACGCCGGACAGCTCCCCGGCCCGGACCGCGGCGCCCTGTCCCTGCCCGGCGAGGAGTCGGCGAGGTTCCGCGCGAACATCGACGTGGCCGCCGGCTTCGCCGCCTCCCTGGGCTGCAGGGCGCTCAACGCGCTCTACGGCAACCGGGTCGAGGGCGTCGACCCCGCCGAGCAGGACGCCCTCGCGTTGGAGAACCTGGTCCTCGCGGCCCGCGCCGCCGACCGGATCGGCGCGATCCTGCTGATCGAGGCCCTGAACAAGCCCGAGTCGCCGCTGTATCCGCTGGTGTCGGCGCCGACCGCCGTCGGCATCGTCGACAAGGTCAACGACGCGACGGGGCTGGGCAACGCCCGCTTCCTCATGGACCTCTACCACCTGTCCATGAACGGCGAGGACCTGCCGTCGGTGATCGAGGAGTACGCGGCGAAGACCGGCCACGTGCAGATCGCGGACAACCCGGGACGCGGAGCGCCCGGCACGGGCTCGCTGCCCCTCGAGGACCTCCTCGGCCGGCTGACGAAGGCGGGTTACGACGGCTGGGTCGGCCTCGAGTACAAGCCGGGCGACCGTCCGAGCGCCGAGGCCTTCGACTGGCTGTCCCGCTGACCCCTGATATTGCACATGCAGTGAGAGAGGCACTCCCATCATGAGCAACCGCCCCAAGATCGCCTGGATCGGCCTCGGCATCATGGGCTCCCCCATGTCCGAGAACCTGATCAAGGCGGGCTACGACGTCACCGGCTACACCCTGGAGCAGGAGAAGCTGGACCGGCTGGCCGCCGCCGGCGGTACCGCCGCCGCCTCCATCGCCGAGGCGGTCCGGGACGTCGACGTGATCATCACGATGGTGCCCGCGTCCCCGCAGGTCGAGGCCATCGCCTACGGCCCGGACGGCATCCTCGGGAACGCACGGTCCGGCGCCCTGCTGATCGACATGTCCTCGATCACGCCCCGGACGTCGGTCGACCTGGCCGCCGCGGCGAAGGACAAGGGCATCCGCGTCCTGGACGCCCCCGTGTCCGGCGGTGAGGCCGGCGCCATCGAGGCCGTGCTGTCCATCATGGTCGGCGGCGAGCAGGCCGACTTCGACCAGGCGAAGCCGATCTTCGAGGCGCTCGGCAGGACCATCGTGCTGTGCGGTCCGCACGGCTCCGGCCAGACCGTGAAGGCCGCCAACCAGCTGATCGTCGCCGTGAACATCCAGGCGTGCGCGGAGGCCGTGGTCTTCCTGGAGAAGTCGGGCGTGGACCTGAAGGCGGCACTGGACGTCCTGAACGGCGGCCTCGCGGGCTCGACCGTACTGACCCGCAAGAAGGACAACTTCCTCAACCGGGACTTCAAGCCGGGCTTCCGTATCGACCTGCACCACAAGGACATGGGGATCGTCACGGACGCGGCCCGCACCGTCGGCGCGGCCCTGCCGGTCGGTGCGGTGGTCGCCCAGCTGGTGGCCTCCCTGCGCACGCAGGGCGACGGCGGCTTGGACCACTCCGCGCTGCTGCGCGCGGTCGAGCGCCTCTCCGGCGCTCAGCTCTGACCTCCGGGCGGCGCCGACGCCGACACCTGTCCTGTCGCGCCCAGGCGACGGCGCCGCCCGGAACCCACATGGACCGCGTCCGGCATCTGACGGGAGGTCAGGATCCGGACGCACAGCCCGCCCAGGCCGAGCGACCCGAATGAGGGGTGGCCGCTCGGACGAGGCGGGCAAGGCGAGGACCGCGGCGGCGTGCGAGCCAGTGCGGTGGTGAAGGTCCCGAGGTTCCCTTCTCGACCTGAGGGAAGGAGCCCCGGTTCCGTCGCACCGCCGCGGTCCCAGCCCCACCGGCCCCGTCCGGCGGCGCGAACGTCCTGTCGCGCCCAGCCTCGCGCCGCCGGACGGCCACAACCTCACACACCCGGCCGCCCTCCCGGCTGACGTGCGGATTCCCCCCGCCCGCAGCAACCTGGAGGCATGGCACACCCCACACAGCCCCCGCACGTCGTCGTGCATCCCCCTGCCCTCGACGGCTCCCGCCGGGTCACCTCGGGCGACGAGACCCTCGGCATCGCCACCCACCTGGACGACGTCGTCGAGATCCTGCGTCTGGCCGATCTGGACACGATCGAGGTCGAGGAGAGCGACCTCGTCGAATGGCAGGGCGGCGGCCCGGACGACTGGCCCGGACTGTCGGAGCATCACGAGCAGCCCGGCACCGGATGACGCGTGTACGTCAGGGGACGTACGCCGGCTACGGCACCCTCAAATCAACCTCTGAACCCGCCCCGGGATGCTTCGTCCCCGTGCTGACGCGGGCAGATACCCCTCACACGGGACCCGCCGGCACGGGGGTGGCGGGCCCCGTGGATCGGGGGTGTGACATGAACGCGGACACGACGATCCGGCTCCAGCCGCACGAGATCGCACTGCTGCGGGGCGGCCCTCGCGCCGCCGTCACGGTGGCCGTGGTGGGCCTTCATCTGCGGGGTGCGGCGGAGGCCGGCCGGCCGGGGACGATACGGGCGCGGGAGGCGGTCATCGCCGACGCGATCCCGGGGCAGCCGCCGTCCCCGCTCCCACCGCTGGAGAGCGCGGTGCGCGCGTCCCTCCACGAACCCTGCGGGCTGCGGAAGCTGGTGAAACGGTCGGACGTGCGCCTGGCGGTGGCCCTGATGCGCGTCCCCCTGGCCGAGGCCGGTCTGCTGCGCTACCCGCTGCTCGGCCCGACCCGCGCCGCCCGCCGCCACGTGCGGGCCCTGCGGGAGCGGCACGTCCTGCCCACGGGCAGGCGCGGCCTGACGGACGACGACGTGCTGCTCCTCGTCGCGCTGCACGGCGAGGCGGCCCTGCGGGCGCTCGTCCCGCGCTTCGCCCTGCGGGCGGGCCTGCTCGCTCGGGCGAAGGTGGCGGACAAGGGGTTCCACGGATCCCCCCGGGGCGGCGGCACGGGCGGCGTCGGACACCACTACTGCGGCAGCGGGGGCGGCGGCTCGGACTGACCGCGCGAGAGGGGGCGGCCCGTCCCCCGACGGGCCGCCCCTCTGGCTGACGTGCCGTGTCAGGCCTTCAGCGTCCTGATCGCCGTCGGGGCGTGCCCCGGCTCGGTCGCGATCTCCTCGAACTCCACGACGTTGCCGATGTCGTTGGTCGTGGACATCGAGATGTTGGTGATCCGCTCCAGGATCGCCTCCACGACGACCGGGACCTGGAACTCGGCGGCCAGCTTCCTGGCCTCCTCGAAGGCCGCGCCCAGCTCGTTCGGGTCGGTCACCCGGATCGCCTTGCAGCCCAGGCCCTCGGCCACCTTGACGTGGTCGACGCCGTAGCCGCCCAGTTCGGGCGAGTTGACGTTCTCGAACTCCAGGTTGACCTGGAAGTCGATCTCGAACGCCCGCTGTGCCTGGCGGATCAGGCCGAGGTAGGAGTTGTTGACGAGGACATGGACGTACGGGATCTTGTGCTGCGCCCCGACCGCCAGCTCCTCGAGCATGAACTGGAAGTCGTAGTCCCCGGACAGCGCGACGACGGACGCCTCCGGGTCGGCCTTGGCGACGCCGAGCGCGGCCGGGACGGTCCAGCCGAGCGGGCCGGCCTGTCCGCAGTTGATCCAGTGGCGCGGCCGGTAGACGTGCAGCATCTGGGCGCCGGCGATCTGCGAGAGTCCGATGGTGGTGACATACCGGGTCTCCGGGCCGAAGGCCTTGTTCATCTCCTCGTAGACGCGCTGCGGTTTGATCGGGATGTTGTCGAAGTGCGTACGGCGCTGAAGCTTCGCCTTCTTCTCCTGCGCGGCGGCGGCCCAGCCGGAGCGGTCGGGCAGCGCGCCCGCCGTCTTCAACTCCCGTGCCACCTCGACGAAGAGGCGCAGTGCGGCCTTCGCGTCGGAGGCGATGCCGTAGTCGGGGGCGAAGATCCTGCCGATCTGGGTCGGCTCGATGTCCACGTGGACGAACTTCCGCCCGGCCGTGTAGACGTCCAGCTTGCCGGTGTGGCGGTTGGCCCAGCGGTTGCCGATGCCGAGGACGAAGTCGGACTCCAGGAAGGTCGCGTTGCCGTAGCGGTGCGAGGTCTGCAGGCCGACCATGCCGGCGTTCAGCTCGTGGTCGTCGGGGATGACGCCCCAGCCCATCAGGGTCGGGATCACCGGAGTGCCCGTCAGTTCGGCGAACTCCACGAGGAGTTCGGCGGCATCGGCGTTGATGATGCCGCCGCCGGCGACGATCAGCGGCCGCTCGGCGGCGTTCAGCATCCCGATCGCCTTCTCGATCTGGGCGCGGGTCGCGGCGGGCCGGTAGACCGGGAGCGGTTCGTACGTCTCCGGGTCGAACTCGATCTCGGTGAGCTGCACGTCGATCGGCAGGTCGATCAGGACCGGGCCGGGGCGGCCGGAGCGCATCAGATGGAAGGCCTGCTGGAAGACGCCGGGGACCTGCGCGGCCTCCAGGACGGTGACCGCCATCTTGGTCACCGGCCCCGCGATGGAGGCGATGTCGACGGCCTGGAAGTCCTCCTTGTGGATCACGGCGGTGGGGGCCTGACCGGTGATGCAGAGGATCGGGATGGAGTCGCCGGTCGCGGAGTACAGGCCGGTGATCATGTCGGTGCCGGCGGGGCCGGACGTGCCGATGCAGACGCCGATGTTGCCGGGGTGGGTGCGGGTGTAGCCCTCGGCCATGTGCGAGGCGCCCTCGACATGCCGGGCGAGGGTGTGGGTGATGCCGCCGGAGGCCTTGAGCGCGGCGTAGAAGGGGTTGATCGCCGCACCGGGGACACCGAACGCGTCGGCGACGCCCTCGCGTTTGAGGATCTCAACTGCCGCGCGGGCAGCGGTCATTCGAGCCATCTCGTACTCCAGCTTCGGCTGTCGGATTCGCACTCCCGTCGCGCCCCGCGGTGAGCACTTCCAGATTTTTCCGTATCTCGGAATTAAACTTCTACTATCTGGAAGTAATGTAGGTCGGCGGCCGCGGCCCGTCAAGAGACGGACGAAGCGGCGGACAGGCAAGGGTGTGCTGAAGGACGATGGGTCCATGTCCGTGAGCGTGTCGGTGCGCTGTCCGGCCTGTCGGCGTGCGCATCTCTACTCGGCGCCGTCCTATCCGTGCCCGTGCGGTGCGTTCGTGACGGCTCCGCTCGACCGGGACGGCACCCCGACGCCCGTCACCCACCGCTCCTGGGACGACGAGTGGGTCACCGTACGCTGTCCCGCCTGTGACCGCGCCGGTCAGTGGCCGCGCCCGGAACTGGGCTGCCCCTGCGGGACGGTGCTGCGGATCCCGGTCGCGAGGGCGGGCACCGCCCCACGCCCCGCCGAGGGCTCGGTGACCATCCGTATCGCCCTCGACGCCGTCACCGCCGCCGCCCTCCACCTCCGCCGGCTCGGCCACCGGGACCTCCGCCGCGCCGACCAGCGACCCCCGTCCGGCATCGGGCTCGCCGCCCCCGGCCTGCTGGCCCAGGTCGATCCGTCGGCGCGCCCGGCCACCCTCCGCGACGTGGAGTGCCTGTGGCTCACGGCCATGACGGAGTCGGCGGACTGTGTGTACTTCTCCGTCTGCGGATACGCCGAGGACGCCCGCGCACGCGCGGACGCCCTCGGCATCGCACTGTTCGTCCTCGACCTGACGGGCACCCCACGGCCGGTCAACGCCGTCGCCGACGAGCTGAACGCCGCCGCGGGCGGCTGACCGCCCACGGCGACGTCGGCCCGGCGTGGGTTGCTAGGCGGCGTCGACCACCTGGGTGTCCGTCGCAGTGTCCCCGGCGAAGTTCGCATCCCCGCCGTAGGTCGCCGTGATGGTGTACGGGCTCCCCGCCGAATCCGTGTAGATGTGCGTGGCCGTGGCCACCCCGCCTGCCACCGTCGCGGAGGTCGTCCCCGTCCCGTCGCCGAAGTCGAAGACGACCGTCCCCGTCGGCGTCCCCGCACCCGGAGCGTCCACGGCCACCGTCGCCGTCACCGTCACCTCCTCGCCGACCACCGACGGATCCGGCGCCGACGTCACCGACGCCGTGGTCGCGGCCTGGTTCACCGTCTGAGTGTCCGTCGCGGTGTCCCCGGCGAAGTTCGCGTCCCCGCCGTAGGTTGCCGTGATGGTGTACGGGCTCCCCGCCGAATCCGTGTAGATGTGCGTGGCCGTGGCCACCCCGCCTGCCACCGTCGCGGAGGTCGTCCCCGTCCCG
>NZ_JBHWJT010000003.1:100660-101553 GCF_042731325.1 Streptomyces sp. NPDC059866
CGTCGCCGAAGTCGAAGACGACCGTCCCCGTCGGCGTCCCCGCACCCGGAGCGTCCACGGCCACCGTCGCCGTCACCGTCACGGACTCGCCGACCACCGAGGGATCCGGTGCGGACGTCACCGACGCCGTGGTCGCGGCCTGGTTCACCGTGTGGGTGTCCGTCGCGGTGGTCCCGGCGAAGTTCGCGTCCCCGCCGTACGAGACGCTGATGGTGTACGGGCTCCCCGACAGGTCCGTGTAGACGTGCGTGGTCGTCACGGTTCCTCCTGCGAGGGTTTCGGTGACGGCCGGCGACCCGTCGCCGAAGTCGACGGTGACCGTGCCCGTCGGCGTCCCCGCACCCGGAGCGTCCGCGGTCACCGTCGCCGTCACCGTCACCTCCTCGCCGACCACCGAGGGATCCGGCGCCGACGTCACCGACGCCGTGGTCGCGGCCTGGTTCACCGTCTGGGTGTCCGTCGCGGTGGTCCCGGCGAAGTTCGCGTCCCCACCGTAGGTCGCGGTGATGGTGTACGGGCTGCCCGACGTGGTGGCGTACGGGTGCGTGACCGTGGCCACGCCGCCCACCAGGGTTCCCGTCCCGGCAGGGCTGCCGTCACCGAAGTCGAAGGTGACCGTCCCCGTCGGCGTCCCCGCACCCGGAGCGTCCGCGGTCACCGTCGCCATCACTGTGACCTCCTCGCCGACCACCGACGGATCCGGCGCCGACGTCACCGACGCCGTGGTCGCGGCCTGGTTCACCGTCTGGGTGTCGGTTCCGGTGGACGAGTTGAAGTCGCCGGTCCCGGCATAGGTGGCGGTGATGGTGTACGGGCTGCCCGACGTGGTGGCGTACGGGTGCGTGACCGTGGCCACGCCGCCCACCAGGGTTCCCGTCCCGGCAGGGCTGCCG
>NZ_JBHWJT010000003.1:101652-103374 GCF_042731325.1 Streptomyces sp. NPDC059866
GTCACCGAAGTCGAAGGTGACCGTCCCCGTCGGCGTCCCCGCACCCGGAGCGTCCGCGGTCACCGTCGCCGTCACCGTCACCTCCTCGCCGACCACCGACGGATCCGGCGCGGAGGCCACTGTGGTCGTGGTGTCCGTCGCGCCGACGGTGTGGGCGTCGGTGTCCGAGGAGCCTGCGAAGCTGGTGTCTCCGCTGTAGGTGGCCGTGATGGTGAACGGGCTGCCGGTCGCCGTGGGGTAGCTGTGGGTGGCCGTGGCCGCCCCGCCCACGACGACTCCGATGACCGGCGTGGAGCCGTCGCCGAAGTCGAAGGTGACCGTGCCCGTCGGCGTCCCCGCACCCGGAGCGTCCGCGGTCACCGTCGCCGTGGCCGTCACCTGCTCACCGACCAGGGACGGGTCGGGCGCCGACGTCACCGCGGTCGTCGTGGGCGACTGGTTCACTGTGTGGGTGTCAGTGCCCACCGACGGGCCGAAGTTGCTGTTGCCGGTGTAGATGGCGTTGATGGTGTGGGGGCCTGCCGTCATGGCGGCGGTGGTGACGGTGGCGGTGCCGCCCGTGACGGGAGCGCTGAGCACCGGTCCGCCGCTGATGACGAAGAACACCGTCCCGCCGGGCGTACCGGCGCCGGGCGGGGTGGGTGTCACCGTGGCGGTGATCGTCACCTGCTCGCCGAAGACCGACGGATCGGGAGTCGACGTGACGGTGGTGGTCGTCCCGGCGACGCCGACGGTCTGGGTGTCGGTGCCGGTGGAGGTGCTGAAGTCGGCGTTCCCGGCATAGGTGGCGGTGACGGTGTACGGGCTGCCCACGGCGCTGGTGTAGGTGTGGGTGACCGTCGCCGTCCCGCCCACGAGTGTCACGGTCTCGGGGGGTGACCCGTCGCCGAAGCTGACGATCACGTTACCGGTCGGTGTTCCGGTGCCGGGTGCCTCGGTGGACACCACCACGGTGATGTCGACCGGTTGTCCGACCACCGAGGGATCGGGGCTGGTGGTGACCTCGGTGGAGGTTGCCGCCGCTTCGACGGTCTGGGTGTCGGTGCCGGTGGAGGTGCTGAAGTTGGCGTCGCCGCTGTAGGTGGCGGTGACGGTGTAGGGGCTGCCGGAGGTGCTGGTGTAGGTGTGGGTGGAGGTGGCCGTGGCACCGACGAGCGGCACCGTCTGAGTGGGGCTGCCGTCGCCGAAGTCGAAGGTGACCGTCCCCGTCGGAGACCCCGCACCCGGCGCGACGGCAGCAACCGTCGCAGTGAACGACACCTGCTCCCCCACCACCGACGGATCCGGATCCGAGACCACGGTGACCTCCGTCCCGGCCGCGGTCACCGTGTGCGTGTCGGTACCCGTCGAGCCGGTGAAGTTGCCGTCACCGCTGTAGACCGCCGACACCGCGTACGGACTGCCGGAGGTGCTGGTGTAGGTGTGCGTCACCGTCGCCGTACCACCGGCCACCGCCACCGTCTCAGTGGGACTGCCGTCACCGAAGTCGAACGTGACCGTCCCCGTCGGAGACCCCGCACCCGGCGCGACGGCAGCGACCGTCGCAGTGAACGACACCTGCTCCCCCACCGCCGACGGATCCGGATCCGAGACCACGGTGACCTCCGTCTCCGCCGCGGTCACCGTATGCGTGTCGGTACCCGTCGAGCCGGTGAAGTTGCCGTCACCGCTGTAGACCGCCGACACCGCGTACGGACTGCCGGAGGTGCTGGTGTAGGTGTG